>CACJRE010000061.1 GCA_902595745.1 uncultured Pelagibacteraceae bacterium | reverse complement strand
AAGTGCTACAGCAGTTAATCCAGGAACCGCTTATAACTCTGGGTATACATCAGTTACTGGAAGTTATGGTACGTTAAGAGTTGGTGCAGACGGTACTTACCAGTACATTGCAGGTTCAAATAATGGAACAGATGTCTTTACTTACACATTATCAGATGGAACAGCGACTGATACCGCTACTTTAACTATTACAGTTGCTCCAAACAGCGCACCTTCTGCCACAAATGATACAGATGCTGTAAATGAGGATGCAACTATAACTGAAAGCTCAGGATCAAAATTATTAGTTGCAGATGATACGGATGCGAACAGCGATACATTAACTGTTACTGCTATTAAAGTTGGAGGTGCAGGACTAGGTGGATCTACATCAGTAAGTGCTGGAAGTTCGTATAATAGTAACTTTACTTCAGTTACTGGAACTTATGGAACGTTGAAAGTTGGAGCTGATGGATCTTATACTTACGTTGCAGACCAAAGTGCAGCAGATGATTTAGATTTAAATGATCAAGTAACAGATACTTTTACTTATACGGTATCAGATGGAGCAGCTACTGATACAGCGACTTTAATTATTACTGTAACAGGTATAAACGATACGCCTGTAGCAGACAATGAAACGGGAGCTGTTAATGAAGATGCAACATTAACTGTAACAGATGGAACGTCAGATGTTTTACATGGAGATACGGATGCAGATGACAGTGCATCTTTAACAGCTACAACTTATTCTCATACTTCAGCTACTAATGAAAGTGGTGGAAGTGCATCATCTGGAAATGGAAACAGTGGTACTGCTGGATCAAGTGCTGTTGTAGGTTATTATGGTACATTAACTTTAGCAGCAGATGGAACTTATACTTATGCAGCAGATCAAAGTGCAACAGATCTTTTAGATGCAAGCGATACAGTTACTGATGTCTTTACATATACAGTTTCAGATGGATCAGCGACTGATACTGCAACAATTACAATTACGATTACGGGTGTTAATGATGCTCCAGTTGCACAAAATGATACAGGTACTGTAAACGAAGATGCAACATTAACCGTTTCAAATAGTAGCAATGCCACAAGCGTTACAGGAGTTTCTCAAGATACTGGTTCGCCTTATGCTATTAATGAGGGCACAGTACGTTCTGTAACATTTAATGCTGATGGAACTAAAATGTTTGTTGTTCATGCTCCTGGCTCAGCAAAAATCTCTGAACATGCTTTAACAACTGCTTTTGATATAAATACTGCTTCTCAAAGCACTACATATGACATTTCTTCTCACATAAGTGATCCACGTGGTATCAGATTTAATAGTGATGGTACTAAACTTTATATAAGCAGTGGTGCAAACTCTAATAAAAAGATTTATGAATTTTCTTTATCTACAGCTTATGATGTATCTTCGTTACCAACTCCTTCTTCAACAGTAATTAGCAGCCAAGACGGTGGTCCTAGAGGTTTTACTTTTAATACTGATGGAACTAAAATGTTTTTACTTGGAGACACCAGCCATCATGTTTATGAATATTCTTTATCAACAGCTTTTGATACCACAACAATATCATACACAAGTAGAAGTTTAGATTTTAGTTCAAGAGAAGTTACACCAAGAGGTATTTCATTTAATCCAACAGGTTCAAAATTATTTATTACAGGTCAAAGTAGTGATGAAATTTTAGAATACGATCTTAGTACTGGTTTTAACTTATCTACTGCAACATTTAATGGTGCATTTGATGTGGGTAGCTTTGCTACAAAACCTAATGATATTGTATTTAATAATGATGGAACTAAAGCATTTATGGCTCGAGCAAATAGCAACGGAGTTTTATCTTTTTCACTTACAAGTCCATACAGTTTTGTTGATATATCAGGTGAACACACTGGAGACGTGCTTGATACAAGTTCTTCATCGAATTCAGATAGTGATGCTGACACTAGCGCATCTTTAACAGTTTCAGCAATTAGAACAGGTTCAGTTGAGGGTTCAGGTACATCTGGTTCAGTTGGATCTGCTTTAACAGGAACTTATGGTCAATTAACCATTGCAGCTAATGGGTCTTATACTTATGTTGCAAACCAATCAGCTGCAGATGCCTTAGATGCAGGTGATATTGTAACCGATAGTTTTAATTATACCGTTTCA
>CACJRE010000060.1 GCA_902595745.1 uncultured Pelagibacteraceae bacterium | reverse complement strand
AACAAAATATAACTACTACTAACCTACTTAAATAACTTGCTTCAGTTAATACACCTACAGGAAAAATAATTGTTCTCGCAATTAATGCTGCTAAGGTTGAGTAGGCTAAACAATTAAACCATCTAAATAACTTTGATGTTTCTTTAATTCCTTCAGATGAAATTACCCCTAATACTCTAGAAGAAAAGGTTGCTAATGATGTAACTATTATTGCAAGAATTATACTAGTTGACATAAAGCTCTCCTATTAAATAGGCAATTGTTCCACCAACTAATCCTCCAAGTAATATTGACCACTCTGGTGACAAAAAATAAAAAATTGGTCCAAGTAATAATCCCAAAATTACAGAGGATGCTATTTGAATTGTTTTCATTGCCCCAACCATCATGCACAAAAAATAGATTGGGTTTAAAATAGCTAAACCCATCATCATATTTTTATCTAAATAATCTGATGCATAAAATCCAATAAAGGTAGCAATTACTGATATTGTCCATGTTGCAGTTCCAATTCCAATCCAAAAGTCTATTCTATTTTTTTTTTTTATATCTTTATAATTACTTTTCATTATCAACCAGGCTGACACTGCAATAAAATGACACGAAAAATAATATTTCCATTTTGGCTGGTTTTTGTGCATCATCAATGGAAATAATGAAACAGCCATTGGATATAATCTTGCATTCACAAACCAAACAGCTAAGAAAATATTTAATAGAGAGGCTCCAAGAAGTAATGACTCTGCCATTACTAATGAACCTGGTAAAGCATAAGTTAACATAGTCGAGAAAACACTCTCCTGAATATTAAATCCCAAATTTTTGAGTAATGCTCCAATAGCAATAAAACAACAGCCAAGTGCAATTGCAGGGCTATCAGGTTTTAGAATAGATTTAAAACCTCTAAAAAAAAATTGTTTATTGATCATTAACCACCAAGAAATAATCTACCAACATCAGGATTCTCTAATAAATCGTTTCCTTTTCCCGCAATAGCTGTTTGACCTGAGACTAATACATAGCCTATATCAGCAAACTCTAGACCTTTCTTAGCGTTTTGTTCAACAAGTATTATTGTTTTTTTTTCATTTTGTTGAAGATCTCTTAAAATCTCAAAAACCATATCTATATATCTTGGTTCTAACCCAATTGATGGTTCATCTACTAATAGTACAGATGGCTTCATCACTAACGCTCGAGAAATTTCTAACAATCTTCTTTCCCCGCCTGATAAAACTTTAGCTGGTTGATTTCTTCGGTTTCTTAATCTTTCATATTTTTCAAAAATCTTTTCTGCTTCTTCATATGACTCTTCTGTTTTATCTTTTATATATCCACCCATTAACAAATTTTCTTCAACAGTCATATCTGGAAATACTGAATTATCTTGAAGAATATAAGCGATACCTACTGATTTTAGTTTTTCAGCCGGGGATAAATTTGTAACTTCTTTTCCTTCTATTTCTATTTGTCCTGAAAAAATATTTGTAAATCCATATATTGAATGAAGTATTGTAGATTTACCAGCTCCATTAGGACCAATCAAACATAATGATTGTGCTTTGTTAACAAATAAATCAAAGTTATGTAAAATTTCCATTTTACCATATCCAGCATTCAACCCTTTAATTGTTAAGTGAATTTCATCTGGAGATAATTTTTTTAAATCATCCGCTGTTGGAGCTTTTCCAAGTACTTCGTATTGATTAGACATTATTGAGCTCCCAAATACGCATCAACTACACGCTTATCATTTTTAATTTCGTCTGGAGATCCGTTTGCTAACATCTTGCCGTGAGCTAAACAGAAAATATCTTGTGCTAATTGCATAATAACTCTCATATTATGCTCAATGACTAATAAGGTAATACCAAAATCTTGATTAACCTTAATCAATCTATCGATAATTCCGTTAATTAAAGTAGGATTTATTCCTGCAGTTGGTTCATCTAATAACAACATTTCTGGCTCATTCATTAGTGCCATTGCAAGTTCTAATAATTTTTGCTGTCCAAAAGATAGATCGCCTGCTCTTAATTTTCTTTTTTGGTAAAGACCCACAAAGTTTAATAAATTTTCAGCTTTTTCATTTAACCCTTTTGGAATTTTGGAAAATATGGTCATTATACTGGCATCGCTGTCCTTGTGGCTGATTAGCATATTTTCTACACAATTTAATTTTCCATAAATTCGAGTTTGTTGAAATGTTCTC
>CACJRE010000059.1 GCA_902595745.1 uncultured Pelagibacteraceae bacterium | reverse complement strand
GTCTTTTCGTAAATTTTTATATTTTGATCTTCTGTTTCAATTTTTGTTTTTTCTTTGCTTGCAAAAGTATTTTCATTTAATGCTAATGGTTTTTCACTTTGATCTTCGGGTTTGTAAAACCAAGCATGATTACATGAACCACACTGCAGATCTCGACCTTTTTTAGGCACTAAAGCAGGGTCTATTTGGAATTTTTTCTCACAATTAGGACAAGTAATAATCATGCATTGTTATATATCAGATTATTTTTAAATTTCTTTTATTTTTGATCTCTTTATACTTTTAAATTATCAATAACTGCTGTAATAGTACTCGGATCGGAGTGTAGCGCAGCCTGGTAGCGCATCTGGTTTGGGACCAGAGGGTCGCAGGTTCGAATCCTGCCACTCCGACCATCTTATATGAGAAAAGCTAAAATTTATATTCCAAACAAGAATCCTATGCAGTCAGGTACTGCAAAAAATAATAAATGGATTTTAGAGTTTAAAACTAAAGATCCAACAAAGAATCCTTTAATGGGTTGGGAAAGTTCCTCAGACACTCTTACTGAATTAAAATTGGAATTTTCATCAAAAGAATTAGCAATTAGTTACGCTAAAAAGAAAAAAATAGATTTTGATTTAATTGAACCAAAAAAAAGAAAAATTGTAAAAAAATCTTACGCTGATAATTTTCTAAAATAATAGATGTTTAGATTTTTTAAATTAAGAAAATGGTTTATATGGTCATGGTTAGGATCATTTATCATTTTATCATCTTTATGGGTTCAAGTAAAAATCGATGTCAAGATTAATGAATGGTTCGGTGAATTCTATGATATGATTCAAAAAGCTTTGGGAGAACCTAATGCTATTACTATTAATGAATACTGGTCTAGTTTATTATCTTTTATAACCTTAGCTGCTATATATGTTGGCGTAGCTGTTCTAGTTAGTTTTTTTACATCACATTATCTATTTAGATGGAGAACCTCAATGGTTGAGTGGTATCACAGTGTTTATGATAGAGCTCGTAAAATTGAAGGAGCGTCACAAAGGGTTCAAGAGGATACAATTAAATTTTCTAGAATAATGGAAACATTGGGAACCAGTTTAATTGAAGCAATAATGATTTTAGTAGAATTTATGCCAATCTTATTCGGTTTGAGTTTAAGTATCCCAATTTTCTTTTTTGGAGATTGGGACTATGGATTAATTGTAGGTGCTTTAATCTGGTCAATTGGAGGAACAATATTTTTAATTATTCTCGGGTTAATTTTAAGACTTGTTGGTGTTGAATATGATCTTCAAAAAAAAGAAGCAGCGTATAGAAAAATATTAGTAGTTGCAGAGGACGACGGTACGATAAGACCAAAGACAATTGAAGAATTATTTAATGGTGTCAGAGAAATACATTTTTTAAGTTATATAAGATACTTATATTTTAATATTGGTCGTATTGCTTATTTACAAGCAAATGTACTTTCGGCATATGTTTTTTTAGCACCAGCGATTGTAGCTGGCGCGGTTACTTTAGGTGTTATGCAGCAAATAATTAGAGCCTTTGGTAGAGTAGAAGGCTCAATGCAATATATTCTTAAAGCATGGCCTACAATAATTGAATTAGCAAGTGTTTATAAACGTCTAAGAGAGTTTGAGTCAAAAATCAATCAAGAAGAATTTCTTGATCAAAAAATTTAATGGCAATTGATACAAAATTTATTGAAAAATTTTCTAATATTACATCTAGGGCAGCTTTAGCAGCCTCATATTTAGTTGGTAAAAAAGATAAAATAGGAGCTGATCAGGCTGCAGTTGACTCTATGCGGTCAGAGCTAAATAAAATTAATATGAATGGTCAAGTGGTAATAGGAGAGGGGTCATTAGACGAGGCTCCATTGTTATATACTGGAGAATTTTTAGGTACCAAAAATGGTCCAGATTTTGATATTGCTGTAGACCCTGTTGAGGGGACAAATTTTGTAGCAAATAATTTACCTGGTGGAATTACTGTTTTGGCGATTGGAGAAAAAGGTAATTTATTCAATGCCCCTGAAACTTATATGAATAAAATTGCTACTGGAAAAATTGACAAAGGATTAATTGATTTAGACTTTCCATTAGAAAAAAATATCAAAAACTTATCAAAATTTAAAAACAAAGATGCTTCATCACTTACAGTTTGTATTTTAGATAGACCGAGGCATAAAATGATTATTGATAAGCTCAAAGATCTAAAAGTAAACCTCAAACTTATTACTGATGGTGAT
>CACJRE010000058.1 GCA_902595745.1 uncultured Pelagibacteraceae bacterium | reverse complement strand
AAAACATTTTCTTTACGTGGGGTTCCAACCACGATTCTTATAAATAAAGATGGAAAAGAATTTTCTAGAATTTTTGGATCAATAGATTTTGATAATAAAAATTTTATAGAATGGTTAAAAACTTATAATTAGTTTTTAAAAAAATAAGCAAATCCAATTAAAACTAGTATTGCTATGAACTGCAGAAGAACTCTCAGTTGCATTAATTTATTCGAGTATTTTTTGCTAGTTTCTCCTCCTTTAAAAAGAGTCCCAATCCCCAAAATTAAAACAATTCCAACCGCTAATAATAGAACTATAGAGAGAATTTTTACAAATATTCCTGAAATCATATAATTATTGTAGATTGTTTTTTAAAATAAAAAACATAATTAATCAGCTATGACATTTTGCCTAGAATCAATAGTAATAAAACCTGAAGAAGGAGTAGAGATAAAAAACGCTATCATTTTGCTTCATGGATATGGAGGAGATGCTAAAGATATAAGTATGTTAACTTTGAACTGGAAAAGGCACATGCCAAATACAGTTTTTATTTGTCCAAATGGACATGAGCCATGCGCTATAAATCCTTCAGGATTTCAATGGTTTGACCTTACCAAAGATGATACTAATTACATTGTTGATCAATCAATTAAAGCCGAAGATAAGATAAAATTATTTATTAACGAAATTAAACGAGAATTTAATTTAAATAATAATCAGATATGTTTATCTGGTTTTAGTCAAGGTTGTATGATGTCATTGAATGTTGGATTAACTTCTGCAGAAAAATTTTTATGTATAGTTGGATTTTCTGGAAAAATAATTGATCAAAATAATTTGAAATTAAGAATTAAAAATTCTACAGACACTTTATTGATTCATGGTGATGCAGATCAAGTAGTGCCTTCTACATATCTTTTGGAAGCAAAAGATTTTTTGATTAGAAATAATATTGAAGTAGATACACTTTTAATAAAAAATTGTGATCATCATATTCCTGTGGAAGCTTCAAGTATAGCTCTTAATTATATTTTAAAAAAAATTTAACATCTCTTATTATTGATAAAATTGTTTAAGTAAGTTAAAAATACTTAATGAATAATTTTATTGAACAAAATGTTTCATTAGAAAAGTGTCCAGCTTTGGTTCTAAATGCTGATTATAGACCATTAAGTTATTACCCTCTATCATTATGGTCATGGCAAGATACTGTAAAATCAGTTTTTTTAGACAGGGTGATTATCGTAAGTAATTACGACAGAGTTATAAGAAGTCCATCATTTAATATGCAATTGCCAAGTGTTATTGCATTGAAAGATTATATAATTCCACAATCAAAACCTAGCTTTACCAGATTTAACGTCTTTTTGAGAGACAAGTTTTCGTGTCAATATTGTGGTAGTGGTGAGGAACTAACTTTTGATCATTTACTACCAAGATCAAAAGGTGGTGAGACCAATTGGGATAATGTTGTAACTGCATGCTCTGCTTGCAACGTAAAAAAAGGTGGCAAATTATTAAAAAACTCAGATATGAAACTTAGCCAATATCCTTATCGCCCATCAACTGAGGATTTGCATAAAAATGGTAAAAATTTTCCACCTAATTATTTGCATAAAAGTTGGATGGATTATTTATATTGGGATGTTGAGTTAGAAGCCTAGATTTTTTCAGAAATATTTATTGCAATTTTTGATCCTGTCTTAATAATTTTATCTAATAAAAAGTAAGGACCTTTTTTTGTAGCACCTTTATCATAAGCTATATCTTTATGGTCTATTTCATCTTGTCTAAATTTTGTAATCGTTTTTTTTAAATCTTTTTCACTGAGATCAAGTTGATTAATTTGATTTAAATAGTGTTTGTCTATAACTTCTTCAACTGAAGCAGTGCAAAGCATAGCAGCTTTTTTTCCCAACAATGTTGAACCAAAACCTAAACCAACACCTAACAAATCCCATAGAGGTAAAAATTTTGTTGGTTTGATATTTCTTTTTTTAATTTCATTTTCAAAAAAATCACAATGTTCTTTTTCATGTTCTTTCATCTCTTCAATAGTTTTTTTAAGATTTTCATCTTTTACAAAAGTATTTAATGCTAATAGTTGTCCCTCATAAATCTTAACAGCTCCACGCTCTCCAGCATGATCTACTCTAATAAATTCTTCTACTTTTTTTTTGTTAATTTTTGCCATAATCAAAATAAATTTTTCCAGTACTAATACAAATTAGTAAAGATATCAAAATGTTGTAGCTTGTAAGTGATAATCCAAAAATTTTAAATGTTACATCTTTGCAGCTAACATTTTTTTCCTGTAATTGTT
>CACJRE010000057.1 GCA_902595745.1 uncultured Pelagibacteraceae bacterium | reverse complement strand
CTTTTTGTTTTGCTAATTTTTTTGCTTCCTTAGCTTTTTGTTTTGCTAATTTTTTTTGCTCTTTTGCTAATTTTTTTGCTTGCTTAGCTTTTAGTTTTGCTAATTTTTCAGCTTCCTTCGCTTTAATTTTAGCTAATTTTTTTTGTTCCTCAGCTAATTTTTTATCTCTTTTAGCTTTTTCTTTTGCTAATTTCTTATCTCTTTTAGCTTTCTCTTTTGCTAATTTTTTTTCCTCCGCAGCTTTTAATCTAGCTAATTTTTTATCTCTTATCGCTTTCTCTTTTGCTTGTTTTTTTTCTCTTTCAGCTTTTAATCTTGCCTGTTTTCTTTTCTCGATTGCTAATTTTTTATCTCTAATAACTTTTTCTTTTGCTAGTTTTTAATCTTTTTAAGCTTTTAATCTAGCTAATTTTTTATCTTTTATCGCTTTCTCTTTTGCTAGTTTTCTTTCTCTTTCAGCTTTTAATCTTGCTTGTTTTCTTTTCTCGATTGCTAATTTTTTATCTCTAATAACTTTTTCTTTCGCTAGTTTTTTATCTTGTTTCGCTTTTAATCTAGCTTGTTTCTTTTCTTGTAATGCTAATTTTTTATCTCTTTTTGCTTTTTCAAGTGCTAGTTTTTCATCTTGCTTAGCTTTTAATCTTGCTTGTTTCTTTTGTTCTTTCGCTAATTTTTTAGCTTTCTTCGCTTCCTCTTTTGCTCGTTTTTTTTGTTCTCTAGCTAATTTCTTCTCTTCTTTTGTTTGTGGCTTGCCTACATCTCTATCTACAATTCTTCTGTTTTTATTTGCTTTATTTCCGCTTATATCTAAGTCTAATTTGTATTTTTCACCTGAAAATTTGAAGTTATTCTTTATAATTTGAGCATATTCTTTAGTGCCAATATCAGATCTTCTATTGCTTTCTAAGTGAGTAACATCAATACCAACTGATGTATAAACTTGTGCTATGCTAAATTGAACTCTTGAATAAGCGATATCTCTTCGAAGTTCAGCAACCAATAAACTTGCTTCTTCTCTTATTAATTCCAGTTCACCAAATCTTGCAATTTTTTGAGCGTTTCTAACTTGTTCAGTAATTTTTCTTGAAACTTCATAATATCTCTGAGCAGTTTCATATTCTTCTAACGCCATTTGATATTCAATATTAGATATATGAACTTGTGATAAAACCGCCATTGATAGAGCTAGTCTTCGCTCTTTTATAATCTGAGTATTTCTCTCATTTATTTCTTTGATGATTGGTGCTCTAAATACATTAAATAAATTTGCTCCAACGGATGATCCATACTCAAAATTTGTTTTGTTCACTAAATAATCATTAGAAGAACTTGTCCATGAAGCGTTAAAATTTAAACCTGGTAATAAAGATCGAATACCCGCTTTTGTCTCTGCAATTGAAATTCTTTCCTCATAACGATTTTCCATTAACTCTGATCTATTCACCAACGCATAATTTTCCATATCTTCTAATTTCATATTCAATTCGTTTAATGGTAGATCTGTTTCTACAAGAGTAAATTTTTCATTGGGAAGTAATCCCATTAATGATTTTAATTCTATTTTAGCGTTAACAAAACTTTGTTTTTGACTTTGTAATGCTCTTTGAATGTCTAATAATTCTTTTTGATATAAAAGAGCATCCATAGGTTTTTGTAATAATAATTCTTGAATTTTTTGACTATCATTTAAGGCTTTATTTACTTTAACGAGTAATGGATCGTATCTTTTAATTAATTTATCTGCTGAAAGCGCGTTCCAATAAGCTCTAACTACGTCTCTCTTAATATTGCTGGCAGTTTTACGTTCTAGTTCTCTTGATATTAAATATCTATCTGAACTTTGTCCTGCTCTGATATAAGAAAGACCAAAATCCAATACGTTCCAAGAAAAACCAATGTCTTGTTCATTCACTTCTCGATCTCTTGAAGTAGAATGAGTTGAGCCCATAGCTCCTGCTTTATCATTACTTGGAACTGTTGCGCTTGTTGTTGCTTTATATCTATCGCTACCTGTATAGCCCGCATTCGCTGACATCGCTGGTAGCATATCAAATTCTACATCTTCAATTTTTTTATTAGAAAGAGCTGTTTCAAAAATTTTAACTTTTAAGTCTTTATTGTTTTCTACAGCAAGTGCAATTGCGGTATATAAATCTACTTTTAAACCTTGTTTTAATAAATTATTTTTTTCTTTTACTTCATTAATCTTAGCTAAGTCACCTTTTACAGATTCAGAAATTACATCTACTGTTATTGGTTCTGGACTTCTTTTTGCACATGAAATTAGTGCTCCAAGAGACAAGATAAGTGAAATTTTTGCTAATTTTTTTAACATCAAGAAAGCTTAATAATTTATTTATGCACTAGATTCATTAAAAACTTGACCATATTAAGTTTCCTATTTTACACGTAATTCGCGAATTTTTACATGTTATTGTGTTCATAATGGGGGGGT
>CACJRE010000056.1 GCA_902595745.1 uncultured Pelagibacteraceae bacterium | reverse complement strand
TAATTCAGGTTACACATCAGTAACCGGTAGTAAGGGAACTTTAAGAATTGGTGCAGACGGTACTTATCAATATATTGCAGGTTCAAGTGCAGGAACAGATGTTTTCACTTATACTTTATTTGATGGAACAGCAACAGATACTGCTACTTTAACTATTACTTTATCTAATACTGATCCAATAGGACGTAATGATGTAGGAACAGTAAATGAAGATGGAACTTTACAAGTTGATAATGGAGATAACACAACAAGCGTTACTGAGGCTACATACGATTCAAGTCCAAAAGATATTAGCAATGAAGAAACAGGTCCAAGAGAATTGGCTTTCAGTAATGATGGAAAAAAATTCTTTGTTGTAGGTTATCAAGGTAAGGATATTAACGAATATCATATGACAACTGCTTTTGATGTATCAACTGCTAGTTATGACTCATCATTTAGTGTCAATGATCAAGAGACTAGTCCACATGGTTTAGCCTTCAATTCAGATGGAACAAAAATGTTTGTGTCCGGATATGCGGGACAAGATGTCAATGAATATACATTAAATACAGCTTGGGATGTTTCCACAGCAAATTTTGTAGATAGTTTTAGTGTTTCATCTCAAGATACAGAACCAAGAGGTTTAACATTTAGCAATGATGGTACTAAAATGTTCATTACAGGTAATACAGGTGACACTCTTGAAGAATACACTTTAAGTACTGGTTATGATGTTTCTACTGCTTCTCATACTACGAGCTTGGACATATCTTCTTTTGATAATAATCCTAGAGGAATAGCTTTTAATAGTGATGGAACAAGAATGTTTTTCAATGGTCAAGAAAATGACCAAATCCATGAATTCACTTTAGAGACAGCTTTTGATATCTCTACTGCAACTTATGTTAGCGCTACCAGCCTTGCTTCTTTCGATACTGGTGCTGAAGCAATAGTTTTTAATAATGATGGTAGTAAATTATTTGTTCTAGGTAATGATGGCAATGACGTTTCTGAATATGCATTAGCTTCTCCTTTTAATTTAGATAATGTTTCAGGTGAACATTCAGGAGATGTTATTGACTCAACTAATACTGATACTTCTGATACAGATGCAGACGGTCATTCACTAACCATTAGTGCAATTAGAACCGGTTCAGTTGAGGGTTCAGGTACAGCAGGATCTATTGGCTCTGCTTTAACTGGAACATACGGTCAATTAACCATTGCAGCAGATGGTTCTTATTCTTATGTTGCAAACCAAACAGTCACGGACGCATTAGATGCAGGAGATGTTGTATATGATAGTTTTAATTACACTGTTTCAGATGGAAATGGTGGAACTGATATATCTATTCTTACAATTAGAGTTATTGGTATTAACGATGCACCAACAGCAGTTGCAGATACGGATAGTGTGGATGCAGGAAGCACTGTAACCGATACTACTAATAGTGCTGGAACCTTAATTTCAGATGATACCGACCCTGATGCAAGTTCTAGTTTATATGTAACAAAAATTACTGGTAACGGAAATAGCTCAGACGTAACGTATAACTCAACAAAATCATCGAATGCAGCAACCATTGTTGGTTCTAAAGGAACTTTAACATTTGGTTCAGATGGAAGTTATTCTTATGCCGCAAATTCAAATGCAACAAAAGGAACTGATGTTTTTACTTACACATTAACTGATGGAACTTCTACAACAACTGCAACATTAACAATCACAATTAGTAATAATGCACCTACTGCATCTAACTCAACAGTATATATTAATGAAAATAACCAAGTATCTTCGGCAGGAGATAGAACACCATCTAATATCACAAAAATATTTGCAGCCAGTGATTTTAATTATTCAGACCAAGACAGTGATAGTTTATCAAAAGTTAAAATTACTACTTTAGAAAGCGCAGGGGCTTTAGAACATTATAATGGTTCATCATGGGTGGATGTTACATTAAATCAAGAAATTACAGCATCAGATATTGGAAATAACTATCTAAGATTTACCCCAGCTGCAAACTCAGAAAGTAATCCAACTTTTGGTTTTAAAGTTCATGATGGAACAGAATACAGTTCATCTGCTTATACAATGACTATATCTGTTAATGCTGCACCCAATGTTACAGATACAACAGTAGGATCAACAGTATCTGCTGGTGGAACCAGTTCTGGTGACGTTCATGATGGTGTTGCAGACAGTGATGATGCCGATAGTGTTTTGGTAGTAACGGGTGTTGCATCAGGAAATGAAAGTTCAAACAATACAATTGTAACTAATAATACTGGAGTTGGCTCTGCAGTATCTGGAACCTATGGTTCATTAAATATTACTGCAAACGGTACGTATACATACACAGCAAGCTCATCAAATAATATTTCTCACGGTTCAACTGCAACGGATACATTTACATTTACCACACGTGATGATGAAACCAATTCAGGTTCATTTGCTTATGATGTAGGTACTATTACTTTTACTGTTGCCTCTAGTGGTAGTGCACCGGTTGCACGT
>CACJRE010000055.1 GCA_902595745.1 uncultured Pelagibacteraceae bacterium | reverse complement strand
TAATTGTTTGCAAACTTGTTTAGCATATTCCAAAAAAAAAGTATTTCGCGGATTCCATATTCAAAATATCAAACCTATTGAGCAATTAATCTCAGTAATTTATGGAAGTGTTTATTATTATTTTTTTGATATCAGAAAAAACTCTAAGACGTTTGGCAAACATCATAAAGTATTACTATCTAGCAAAAATAAAAGAATGTTATATTTGCCCAAAGGATTTGCAGGAGGTTATTACTGTGTAGATAAAGAAAATTTCGTTCTTTATCACCAAAATGAATTTTTTTATAGAAAGTATGATACAGGATTTAATATTACAAGCAAATCAATCAATATAAAAATCCCTGAAAAAATTATTAGATCAAAAAAGGATTTAAATTTAAAAAGTTTTAACGAGTTTAAAAATTCTATTATTGAACAATAATAAGAATTTTTTATATTAATTGTTGCGTTAAAAATATTTTATAATAAAAGAATGAAGTATTTAAAAAGTTATTTTGCTTTAATATGAAAAAAAAAACTTAAAAAATTTTTTAACCTATATCTGCTGAGTGATAAAAAATTTTAAATCAGATTTTTCAAAAAAAAATTTAAAAACCATAATAAACTTTGGTCAAATGCCTCTAGCAAATGGCTTTATAGCTAGAATTGATAAAAAAAAAGAATATAAATTTAATTTAAAACTGGGATTTAATCCAAAATTGAAATTAGTACAATTATTTGATTATCCTGCCCCAAATAAAATGTTTAACAAAAATTATGCATTTTTATCCTCTACATCAGAACACATGAAAACTCATTTTTTTAACTATGCAAAAAAAATAAAAAAAAAAGTAGGTAAAAAAAATTTTTCAGTTCTAGAGATAGGTTGCAATGATGGAATTTTATTAAAAAACTTTAAAAAAAATGACCATCTTGGAGTCGAGCCATCCCAAAATGTTTGTAGAATTGCTCAAAAAAAGGGTCTTAATGTGATAAATAAATTCTTTAATAAAAACCTTCTTAAAACAAAAAATATAAATAAAAAATTTGATGCAATTTGTGGTGCAAATGTTTTTTGCCATATACCAAATCTATATGAAATGTTTTTTACTCTAAGTAAATTTCTCAAAAAAGGTGGAATTGTAGCAATAGAGGAACCATACTTAGGTGACATGATTACTAAAACATCTTACGACCAGATTTATGATGAACATATTTATATATTTTCAATTATATCTATAAACAAAGTTGCTTCTCTATTTGGGCTTGAAGTATTTGATGCGGAACACCAAACTACTCATGGAGGATCTATGAGGTATTATTTGTCTCAAAAAAAAGAACGGACAATTTCTACAAAACTAAAATCATTATTAAAAGTTGAAAAAAAATTAGGTCTCGATAATTTTATTAAATTAAAAGAGTTTGAAAAAAAGTGCAAAAAATCAAAGAAAAATTTAGTAAGTAGAATAAAAAAAATTTCTAAAAATTTTGAAATTTACGGATATGGTGCCACTTCGAAAAGCACAACAATTCTAAATTTTTGTAAAATTGAAAAAAAATATATAAAAGGTATTTTTGACAATTCATTTACCAAAATAGGAAAGTTTACTCCAATTACTCACATCCCAATACTTGATTATGAAAAAAATTTTGAAAGAATTAAACCCAAAATATGTATATTGTTTGCTTGGAATCATTATGCAGAAATATGTAAAAAAGAAAAAAAAAATCTGAATAAAGGAATGAGGTTTATAACACATATAGATAAGAAATTTTTATTTAAGTTTAAAAAATATTTTATATGAAAATTTCCTATTTAATTAATCTTAGAAATTTAAATCTAGATAACGCCTTTAATATTTTTTAAAATAACATTGTTTTGGGACAAAAAATCATCAAATAGAAAATTTAGTATAAATAATTTTAGAAACTCAAAAAATCATAATATTTTTGCTAACTGGTCTCCATATCAAAGAGATTTAGTCTACTATAATTTTTTAATTAATAACTATGTTAATCAAAATAAATCAGAATTTATTAAATTTAAAAAGAATTTGAATAATGATAATATTGATAATTCACCACATTTATTTATTAACTAAATTATATATTTTACATTTTTTTAGCTATTAAATTAATCATATGATCCCTATCTTTTTTCCATCTAAAATTTTTTAATTCAATAACTTTAAAACCAAGCTTTTCACATATGGAATTAAGTTTTTTTTTTGAATAACAGTTTTTATGGTATTGACCTCTACCTTTTTGACTTCCATAAAAAGTTGCTGTTAAATAACCCCATCTATTTTTTGGTTCATATGAGTATGTACCAAACCAAAATTTTTCTTGAATTGCTTTATTATCATCCTTGTGAAAATCTATCCAGTTATCTTCAGCTTTTAACCATTGTTTGACAGTTTTTTCAAAATCGACTGTAGATAATCTTATAACACCTCCTTTTTTAACAACTCTTTTAATTTCATGAAAGAATTTACGCTCTTCAATAAAAGTTAAATGTTCAATTAATCCATCTGCACGAATTTCATTTACAGTTGAGTCTTTATATGGAAGTTTAAATATATTGTAATTATATATTTTGAGATTTTTTATTTTATTCAAATTTGGGTATCTTTTTTTTATTACAGATAAGCTATCTTGATCAACAT
>CACJRE010000054.1 GCA_902595745.1 uncultured Pelagibacteraceae bacterium | reverse complement strand
TCTTGGAGACAGTTTTGTTGGATTAAAAATTTTACAAAATAAGATTAAGACTACTAAAAAAATTAAAAGTTATTTTATTAATAAATATTTTAAACCTGAAATTCAAATTCAATTAACTAAAGAATTATTAAAATTTGCCAACTCATCAATTGATATATCTGATGGTTTAATTGATGATCTTAAAAAAATGATTAACAAACAAAAATTATCTTACAAAATTTATGAGGATCAAATTCCAATATCAAAAAATTTGCACAATTACCTAATTAAGAACAATTTTAAAAAATTAGATTTCATATCTAATGGAGATGATTATCAGATTTTATTTACTGCTAGTTCTAACAAATCTAGAATCATTAAAAACATCTCAAAAAAATTAGGTGTAAAAATATCTAGAATTGGTGAAATAACCTCTAATAAGACTAAACCCACCATAATTGATAAAAAAGGTAAGTATTTATTGACTAAATACTCAGGTTATAAGCATCTATTTTAAAAGTTAATTATTGTCTTTTTTAGCTTTTTTTGTATTGTCCGGGCTTAAAATTTAACAACCAACAACCTTAAGGTTTATATGAGTGAAACAGTAGAAACAATTTTATTATACACAATCGCAGCCGGTTTTTTATCCATAGTTTATGGATTTTTCACTGGTAAAAATATTTTAAATCAAAGTTCAGGTAATGCTAAAATGCAAGATATTGCATCAGCTATCCAAATTGGCGCTAAAGCTTATCTAGCAAGACAATACAAAACAATAGCTATTGTTGGTGTAGTTGTTTTAGTAATTGTCAGTATTGCTTTTAGTCCTTTAGTTGGTTTAGGATATTTAGTTGGTGCTGCACTATCTGGAATTGCAGGTTATGTTGGAATGTTGGTTTCTGTTGAAGCTAACGTTAGAACTGCTGAAGCTTCTAGGAAAGGTTTAGCTCAAGGTTTGTCTGTTGCATTTAAGTCTGGTGCTGTAACTGGTATGTTGGTTGCTGGTTTAGCATTATTGGCTATTGCAGTTTATTATTATTTTCTTTTAAAATTTAATGTTGATGAGAGAGAAATAGTTAATGCACTTGTTGCTTTAGGTTTTGGTGCATCTTTAATTTCTATTTTTGCAAGATTAGGTGGTGGTATATTTACCAAAGGTGCAGATGTAGGTGCAGACTTAGTAGGTAAAGTTGAAGCTGGAATTCCAGAGGATGATCCTAGAAACCCAGCTGTAATCGCTGATAATGTTGGTGATAATGTTGGTGATTGCGCTGGAATGGCAGCTGACTTATTTGAAACTTATGCAGTTACAATTGTAGCAACGATGGTTTTGTCATCTATATTTTTTTATGGTGATATGAACATGATGATTTATCCTCTAACAATCGGTGGTGCTTGTATTATTACTTCAATAATTGGTACTTTTTTTGTTAAACTTGGAAAAGATAACAACGTTATGAATGCTTTGTATAAAGGATTTGTTGTATCTGCTATTGCTTCAATAATTATTTTATATCCAGTAACTGAACATGTATTAGGATTTACAACAGAATATAACGTTAGTGGTAAGAGCTTTAATGGAATGAGTTTATATTATTGTGGTATAATTGGATTAGTAATTACTGGATTATTAATTTGGATCACTGAATATTATACTGGAACAAGCTATAGACCAGTAAAATCTGTTGCTGCTTCATCAACTACAGGACATGGAACTAACGTTATTCAAGGATTAGCAGTTTCAATGGAAGCAACTGCTGTTCCTGCATTAATTATTGTTACGGGTATTTTAACTACAAATTCTATTGCTGGCCTATACGGTATTGCTATTGCTGTAACTACTATGCTTGCGTTAGCAGGTATGGTTGTTGCTCTTGATGCTTACGGACCAGTTACAGATAATGCTGGCGGAATTGCTGAAATGTCTAACTTGGATAAAAAAGTTAGAAAAACTACTGATGCTTTAGATGCAGTTGGTAACACTACTAAAGCAGTTACAAAAGGTTATGCAATCGGATCAGCAGGTTTAGGTGCTCTGGTCTTATTTGCAGCGTATGTTGAAGATATCAAACATTTCTCAAACGTAGCTGGTTCTAAATTAGAAGGTATAGTTGTTACTTTTGACTTATCTAACCCTTATGTTGTTGTCGGTTTATTAATAGGTGGAATGTTGCCATACTTATTTGGTTCAATGGGAATGCAAGCTGTTGGAAGAGCAGGTGGTGCAGTAGTAATTGAAGTTAGAAGACAATTTAAAAAATTTCCTGGTATCATGAAGAGAAAACAGAAACCAGATTATGCTAAATTAGTTGATCTATTAACTGTAGCTGCAATAAAAGAAATGATTATTCCTTCTTTATTGCCTGTTTTATCACCAGTTGTTTTATATTTTATAATTTTATCTATTGGTGGCCAGGTTGCTGCTTTAGCAGCTGTCGGAGCTATGTTACTTGGAGTAATTATTACAGGATTATTTGTTGCTGTTTCAATGACTGCTGGTGGTGGTGCATGGGATAATGCTAAAAAATACATCGAAGATGGTAATCATGGTGGAAAAGGTTCAGAGGCTCACAAAGCTGCTGTAACAGGAGATACTGTAGGAGATCCGTATAAAGATACTGCAGGCCCTGCTGTTAACCCAATGATTAAGATTACAAATATTGTAGCATTACTTTTATTAGCTGTTATCGCTGGCTAATTTCTTTTTGTTTTTCGGCCCTCTTATTAAGAGGGTCGTTTATTTTTTGTCTCATACTAGACATAAAATCATAAACAAATGTATTTTTTCTAAATCCTTTTTCGGTAGTACTCTCGGCTATCTTTAGCTTTTTCATATCATCTTTATTGTAAAATTCTTTTTTCTTAAGAATTCCATAATTATCGATTTCCAATACTAAAACATCATTTTTGTAAATTTTCATTTTACCTAAATTAATTAATTTTGATTGTGTTTGCTTTCTTTCAATATAGATCCATACATCATTATCAAACTTA
>CACJRE010000053.1 GCA_902595745.1 uncultured Pelagibacteraceae bacterium | reverse complement strand
TGGGTGCAGCAATTCAAGCTGGTGTACTTCAAGGTGATGTAAAAGATGTACTTCTGTTAGATGTTACACCTTTGTCTTTAGGAATTGAAACTCTTGGTGGTGTATCAACTAAGTTAATTGAAAAAAATACAACAATTCCAACTAAAAAAAGCCAAGTATTTTCTACGGCAGAAGATAATCAACCTGCTGTTTCAATAAGAGTGCTTCAGGGTGAAAGAGAAATGGCTACTGATAACAAAATGTTAGGAAATTTTGAGTTAGTCGGCATAGCTCCAGCGCCAAGAGGTGTTCCACAAATTGAAGTAACTTTTGATATTGATGCTAATGGTATAGTTAGTGTTTCTGCAAAAGATAAAGGAACCGGTAAGGAACAGAAAATTCAAATTCAAGCATCTGGAGGACTAAGTGATGAAGAAATTGAAAAGATGGTCAAAGATGCAGAGGCTAATAAAGAGGAAGATAAAAAGAAAAGAGAGTCTGTAGATACAAGAAACCAAGCTGATACTTTAATTCATTCAACTGAAAAAAATCTTAAAGAGCATGGGTCCAAAATTACTGATGCTGAGAAGAAAGCAATTGAAGATGCATCAACTAGTTTAAAAGAAGCTCTTAAAGGAACTGACAATGAAGATATCAAGAAAAAAACAGAAGCGTTAGTTCAAGCATCGATGAAACTAGGTGAGGCTATTTATAAAGCTCAAGAGAAAAATCCAGATTCACCTGATAATAGCAAAAATAATGATGAAGGAAAAAAAGACGATAACGTAGTTGATGCAGATTTTGAAGAAGTAAAAGAAGAGAATAAAGAAGAAGATAAAGAAAAAAGCGCTTAAGATTTTCAACGAACATTATCTCAAGTAACTTATGGCTAAAAGAGATTTCTATGACGTTTTAGGTGTTGGTAAAAGCGCATCTCCTGATGAGTTAAAATCAGCATATAGAAAACTTGCTGTTAAATACCATCCTGATAAAAATCCTGGAGATAAAGTTGCTGAAGACAAATTTAAAGAAGCTAGTGAAGCTTATGGAATTCTCTCAGACAAAGAAAAAAAGCAAAACTATGACAATTTTGGGCATGCTGCCTTCGAAAATGGTGGTGGAAGACAAGGTGGCGGATTTGGTGGTTTTGGTGGAGCAGATTTTTCAGATATTTTTGAAGATTTCTTTGGAGATTTTGGAGGTGGAGGAAGATCAAGAAACAGAAGCTCTAATAACAGAGGCTCAGATCTAAGATACGATTTATCAATTTCCCTTGAAGAAGCTTATCAAGGCAAAAAACAAGACATTAAATTTTCAACAACTGAAAGATGTAACACTTGTAAAGGAAATGGCTCAAAACCAGGTCACGCTCCTGATAGATGCACTTATTGCGGAGGAAACGGTAAAATAAGGTCTAATCAGGGATTTTTTACCGTCCAGCAGACCTGTCCGCAGTGTAATGGTAATGGGGAGGAAATCACCAATCCTTGTAATGACTGTAATGGCCAAGGAAAAAAACAAGCATCTAAGAAAATATCAGTAACCATTCCTAAAGGTGTTGATGATGGAACGAGAATTAGATTAGCAGGTAAAGGAGAAGCTGGTAGCAGAGGTGGAGCGACAGGTGATCTATATTTATTTATTAATGTCTACTCTCATGACTTATTTAAAAGATCAGATGAAAATTTATTTTTTGAATTTCCGCTTTCACTTGCTGATGCAGCATTAGGAACTACGATCGAGATACCAACTATTGATGGTGGCAAGGCTAAAATTAAAATTCCTGATGGAACGCAAAATGGCAAACAGTTTAGATTAAAAGGAAAGGGTATGCCATTTATGAGAAGAGGTGATTTTGGTGATTTATATGTTCAGGTAAAAACAGAAGTTCCTGTATATTTAAACAAAAAGCAAAAAGAGTTACTTGAACAATTTAGAGAAATTGAAAATGATAAATCAAATCCAAGTATAAAAAAGTTTTTTCAAAAGGCAAAAAATTTCTGGAAAAACTAAAAGACTAATCTTTCAAAAAAGGTTAATATTGAGCTAAATGAAAAAAATTAATTTAGCGATTTCAGGTTGTATGGGTAGAATGGGCCAACAACTTATAAAATCCTCTAAAAAAAATAAAAAGTTTAAATTAGTAACTCTTACTGAAAATAGGTCTGTAAATAAAAAATTTGCTGGTATTAAACCAGAACATAACTCAGAAAATGCATTTAAAAAAATAGACGTAATTATTGATTTTACTGTTCCTGACTGTACTCTTGAAATATTAAAAATAGCCTCAAAACTAAAAAAAAGTGTAGTAATTGGAACGACTGGTTTCAATAGAACACAAGAAAATAGAATAAAAAAATATGCAAGACAAATACCTATTTTAAAAGCTGGTAACATGAGTTTGGGTGTAAATTTGCTGATGTATTTAACAGAAATTGCATCTAAATCCTTGAATGATGAATATTTAAGTAAAATATTTGAAGTACATCATAAATACAAAAAGGATTATCCATCAGGGACTGCTTTAATGCTTGGAAAAGGAATTGCTGATGGAAAGAACAAAAACTTATATAATTTAATTGGTAAGAAATTTTTAAACAAAAAATCCTTTCCATATGGAAAAAAAATTAATTTTAACTCTATTCGAAAAGGTGAAATTGTTGGTGAACACGAGGTAAAATTCTCAAGTGGTAAAGAAATAATTACATTAAATCATGAAGCTTTTGACAGAACACTTTATTCTGACGGTGCTTTGACTGCCTCTGAATGGTTGATGAAAAAAAAACCAGGACTATATTCTATGAGAGATTTGCTTAATTTTTCATAATGAATGAAAAGCAAAAAGCAAAGATAATAATTAATACTCTAAATAAGATTTATCCTAAAACACCAGTTCCTCTAAGAAGTAAAAATACTTTTACACTACTAATTTCTGTGCTTCTTTCAGCTCAATGTACTGATGTAAATGTTAACAATGTAACAAAAAATATATATCCAAAATACTACAAACCAGAACACTTTGTTAA
>CACJRE010000052.1 GCA_902595745.1 uncultured Pelagibacteraceae bacterium | reverse complement strand
GTTTAAAGCCATCATCGCAGCTGAACCAATGGATACTGCATCTGCGCCCATCGCCATCGCCTTTGCAACATCTGCTCCAGATCTTATTCCTCCTGAAACAATAAGCTGAACTTTTCTGTGCATGTTTAATTCTTTAAGTGCATCCACAGCTTCTCTTAATGCACCTAAAGTTGGAATTCCAACATGTTCAATAAATACATCTTGAGTAGCTGCCGTCCCACCTTGCATTCCATCTAGCACAACTACATCTGCTCCAGCTTTAACAGCTAATGTAGTATCATAGTAAGGTCTTGCAGCTCCAACTTTTATATAAATTGGTTTTTCCCAATTAGTAATTTCTCTAAGTTCTTGAATTTTAATTTCTAAATCATCAGGTCCAGTCCAGTCAGGGTGTCGACACGCACTTCTTTGATCTATCCCTTCTGGTAAGGTTCTCATCCCTGCAACTCTTTTATTAATCTTTTGTCCAAGTAGCATTCCACCACCTCCAGGCTTTGCACCTTGTCCAACTACCACTTCAATAGCATCCGCTTTTCTTAAATCATCAGGATTCATCCCGTATCTAGAAGGTAATAATTGATAAACTAAGTATTTAGACGAACCTCTTTCTTCCTGTGTCATACCACCATCACCAGTAGTTGTAGAAGTTCCCATTGCAGATGCTCCTCTACCAAGAGCTTCTTTAGCATTAGCACCTAATGCACCAAAACTCATACCAGCAATTGTAATTGGAATATCCAGTTTAATAGGTTTTTTTGCAAATCGATCTCCTAAAATGACGGACGTGTTGCAAGTTTCTCTGTAGCCTTCTAACGGATATCTAGACATAGACGCGCCTAAAAAAACTAGATCATCAAAATCTGGAACCTTACGTTTTGCACCTAAACCTCGAATTTGATAAATTCCTTCATTTGCTGCTCTTTGAATTTCTTTAATTGTTGAGCTTGGAAATGTTTTAAATTCTTTAAGATTTTTTTTCATTTAATATGCACTCACATTGTCAATTTTAAAATTATATAAATTTCTTGAAGATCCATATCTTTTAAATTTTTTAGGATCTTCTTTAATGTCCAAATTTTGAAATAGTTTGTTCAGTTCATCTATATTTTTTTTATCCATTTTCTTTTCAATACAATCTGCACCCAAGCTTTTTACTTTACCTTTCACAAATATTTTAGCCTCATAAATGGAGTCTCCAAGATCAGCGTCAGCATCACCCATTATAACTAGGTTACCTTTTTGAGCCATAAAAGCTGACATATGACCAACAGAACCTTTAACTATAATGTCAATTCCTTTCATTGATATCCCACATCTAGAACTTGCATCACCTTCTATAATTAACGCACCCCCATGACCCGTTGCACCAGCAGATTGTGAGGCATTACCTTTTACAATAATTTTACCTGACATCATATTTTCAGCAACACCCGTTCCAACATTTCCATGAACGGTAACAGTTGCTTTTTGATTCATACCAGCACAGTAATATCCAGTATGACCTTTGATGGTAACATCTATATCATCTTTTAAACCTGCGCATATTGCATGTTGGCCTTGAGGATTTATAATTTCAAATTTTCTTGTATTTTTTTTTCGATCAACATTTTGCAGATGCTGATTTACCTCTCTTAAAGTTTTTTTACTTAAGTCAAAATTCATACGTTACCAATGATAAACAACACCAGGTTTGGGTTCAAAAATTTTTGCTGAATTTACATTTGGCAGATGTGCCATAGCTTGAAATTCAGATGCAACTGCAACGTAATCCTTAGTTTCAGCAACTACAGCAGGTTTGCAAGCAATTTCATCTCTTAATAATGCAAAACCATCTTTTGTCCCTGCAATAAAAGTATAAAAACCATCTAAATCTTTTAGACTGTTCTTTAATGTTCTTTCTAAATCTTTACCTTTGGAAATTTGATTAGAAATATATCCTGCTGCAACTTCAGTATCATTTTCAGAATTAAAGTTTTGCCCATCTTTAATCAGTGATCTTCTAACATTATTATGATTTGATAATGATCCATTATGAACTAAACACTCATCCTCTGATGTAGAGTAGGGGTGAGAACCTTGCGTTGTTATTGCACTCTCAGTTGCCATTCTCGTATGACCAATCCCATGGGTTCCTGAAAAAGAAGATAATTTAAATTTTTTAACAACATCTTTTGGATTACCCGTTTGTTTAAAAATATTAATACTTTTTCCATAACCCACTAATGATACTTCTGGAATTTCTTTTCTTAATAAACTCAAGATTTTTGAGGGTTTTTCGTTTGTCTCTAAAATTATATGGTCTGCATAGTTAGTTATTTTAATCTTTTTAATAAATTTTGATATTTTCTTTTTAAAATCTTTTTCTTTTAATTCATTAAGACAAATAGAATATTTAAAAATATTTTTATTTTCTTTTGTATAAATTGCAAAACCAGCACTATCAGGACCTCTTGTTGCCATCCCATCTAACATTCCAGATAAAAACTTACCTAAATGTTTTTCATATTTTTTTGTTTTTAAATATATTCCAACAATTCCACACATAAATTTTTTGGTTTAGTTTAATAAAGATAATAAAAAATCTTTATAGTAGATTAGGTTAACGACCACAATGATGATAATGGCTGCTATGACACCATATTTAGATTTAGGAAAAGCAACTCCTCTCATTTTACTAGGTCTTAATTCTTCATTTTGTTCTTTATCACTCATAATTTTTTATCCAAAAAAAAAGGGCGCTACAATTAAGTAGCGCCCAAATTTTATCCTTAATTACCAATCGGTAATATTGCTTTTGTGATCATTGGCGCCATGTCTTTTTTTAGCCAATCTAGAAAGCTCATCACTTTCAGAATTGTTAGTAATGACATGCCAACCGATCCATATAACTATACCTAGAATAACCAGTAAAGTTTCTGTGGATCCAGCGCCTGGGTAAACAGCACCAACTACTTCTTCAGCTGGTTTGTTAAGATGATCTATCCAGTTTGTTACTGTAGCCATATTTTTCTCCTTTACCTGGTTGCTGATGAGACTGCTTTTTCATCACTCTTAGCAGTTTCCATCATTTCATAGTCTAATCCAGCTATTTCTACTTCACGTGGGATTCTTAATTTACCCATACCGCTTAGTACTTTAGCTATGATATAGCCTGGTAGCATTCCAAGAACACCAAACATTATGATTGCTCCTAAGA
>CACJRE010000051.1 GCA_902595745.1 uncultured Pelagibacteraceae bacterium | reverse complement strand
AACATCTTTAATGATACTTGAGACTGAAACTGAATTAGATTGAACTTTTTTCTTTCTTTGTAAAAGCAAACTGTCTAAATTTTTATCAAAATTTTTGCTGTTACTGTTTAATACTTTCATTAGTCTTTAATTTCGTTTTGATCCTCTAGTCTTACTTCAATTGTTTCTGTAGTCAAAGCAATGTGCGCATTATCATTAAAAATTAAATTAATCTCATAATCATCTTTATTTTTAAGATAATCTATTGCTATTAATTCTAGAACTAAATCTTCATTTTTTTGGTCTATGTTTTTAGATTTTACTTTATCTACAAAATCAAACCTACAAATACTGTTAATTTTCTTATCTTCTTGATCTGTCTCGATTTTAGTTCTCTCAATCGATAATAAGAAAACTTTGTTTGAGGCTAAATATTTTATATCGGATACTTTTACTTTTGCACCAGCACTACAGGCTGAAATCATTTGCAAACCTTCATTATCCGAAGCTATAATTTTTGCTAAGTATTTCTTATCCATTAGTTAACTCTTCTAATTTTTGCTCCAACTTTTTTCAATTTCTTTTCTATATTTTCATATCCACGATCAAGATGATAAATTCTATTGATCACAGATTTTCCTTTTGTAGTTAAAGCTGCAAGAATTAATGAAACAGAAGCTCTTAAATCAGTTGCCATCAATTCTGCTGCCTCAAAATTAATATTTCCAGTTATTTTTGCTTTATTTCCAACTGTAGAGATTTTAGCACCCATTCGATTTAATTCAGCAACATGCATAAACCTATTTTCAAAAATATCTTCTTTAATTACAGATTGTTTATTTGCTTTGCATAACAATACCATCATTTGAGCCTGTAAATCAGTTGGAAATCCTGGATAAGGAGCAGTCTTAATTTTTATACTTTTGATTTTTTTATTGCCCACAATGTGAAGTTCATCTTTCTTAACTTTGATTTTTACTCCTATTTTTTTTAAAGTATTAATTTCAGTTTGAATAATTTTAGGAACAACATTCTGTATCTTTAAATTCCCCTCTGTCACTGCTGCTGCAATTAAATAAGTTCCAGCCTCAATTCTATCAAACATAACTGAATAATTAATTTCTTTAACATTGGATACACCTTCAATCTTAATAGATCGCTTACTAATCCAATTGATATTGCATCCCATGCTTTTTAAAAAATTAACTAAATCTTTTATTTCAGGTTCTATTGCGCAGTTGCTTAAAACTGTAGTTCCTTTTGCATAGCTTGCTGCAATTATCAAATTTTCAGTGGCACCAACTGATATTTTAGGAAATTTAATCTTACCTCCAATTAATCCCTTGGGTGCTTTAGCATGTACGTATCCTTGAACAATTTTATATTTAACTCCTAACTTTGATAAAGCATTTAAATGTATATCAACAGGTCTAGTACCAATCGCACAACCACCAGGTAGAGAAACTTTTGCCTTTCCAAATTTTGCAAGTAATGGACCAAGAACTAAAATACCTGCTCTCATAGTTTTAACTAAACTGTAAGAGGCAAAATTTTTATTCTGTTTCTTGTTATCAATAGCTAAATTGTTTTTATTAAAGCTAATTTTAGATCCTAACGATTGTAATAAACTTACCATCGTCTCTATATCTTTTACTCTAGGTAAATTTTGTAGATAGACTTTTTTATTTGATAATAAAGTTGCTGCTAAAATTGGAAGAGATGCGTTTTTGGAGCCTGATATTTTAATTTGCCCTTTGAGCTTTTTGGCTCCAAAGACTTCTAGTTTTTGCATTATACTTTAGGAAGTGTTACCCCAGTTTGACCCATATATTTTCCATCCCGATCTGCATAAGTTACTTCTGGTTTTTCATTTCCTTTTAAAAAGATAAATTGTGCAACCCCTTCATTAGCATATATTTTTGCTGGCAAAGGTGTGGTGTTAGAAAACTCTAGCGTTACATACCCCTCCCAACCTGGTTCTAAAGGCGTAACATTAACAATAATTCCACATCTTGCATAAGTAGATTTACCTAAACAAATAACCAATACATCATCAGGAATTTTAAATTTTTCAACCGTTCTTGCTAAAACAAATGAATTGGGTGGAATAATACATTCTGATGTATTTTTAGTTACAAAGTTTGTTGGTTTAAAATTCTTTGGATCCACTATTTCTGAATTCACATTGGTGAAAATCTTAAACTCATCAGAAACTCTTGCATCATAACCAAAAGAAGATAGCCCATAAGAAATACTATTCCCTCTAACTTGTTTTTCCTCAAAAGGAGAAATCATTTCTTCTTCTTTGGACATTTTCCTTATCCACTTATCTGATAATACTGACATTATTTAGTTTTCTTCTTTGTCTTTTTTTGAAAAAGTTTTCTTTTTTTTAAATTTTTTCTAAGAGCTAAACTTAATCGCTCATTTTTTTCTTTAGAATTCATTCTTTATCTGGATTAGTAAGGAAGTCTAATGTAATCGGTTTTGAGGTGTCTAAAGTTTTTGGTTTAGGTTCCTCTACTTTTGGTCCTTCTTTTGCTAAACGTTTAGCTTTTTTTTCAGCAAGCTTTTTCTCTCTTTTTGCTTGCTTCTCCATAAGCTTATTTCCTTTAGTAGATTTATAATCGTAATGAATTCCCATAAAATTTTCCTCACGTAGATATAAAGCATATTAATCAAAAAATTAAGGCAATATTTTGAAAAAAATGCTTTATTATCAGTAAAAATTATTTTGATTAAAAGCTCCTATAGATAAATGGTATATCAAGTCATTGGTAATGACTAATTCCCTGGTCAGTACAGGGTGGGAGCACCAAAATTAATTTTTATAGAAAAATTTTCTTAAAAAAATTGACAGTATAATTAATCCAAAAAAAGCAAGAATTGGTAAATATATGTCTGCTGAAAAAATGATATCTGTTATTCCAGGAACTTCTGAATTTTGATCAATTACTTTTTCAAATCCACTACCAATAGAAACAGCTAAGAAAATTTGAGGTATTATTCCAATCAATGTTGCAAAGAAAAAATTACTTAATTTTACATTAAACAGTGTTGGTAAAAGACAACTTAACTGCCAAGGTATTCCTCCTATAAAACGATATACTAATAAAAAAATAAATTCAGATTTTTTGAATTTTTGTTCAAGATTTTGAAATTTATTTAAAAATTTTTCTCTTATTATTTCTTTTAAAAAATAATTGCCAAATAAATATATAAATGTTGCACCAATACTTAAGCCTAAAACAACAAGAATTGTTCCAATCCATTTTCCAAAAATA
>CACJRE010000050.1 GCA_902595745.1 uncultured Pelagibacteraceae bacterium | reverse complement strand
ACAATTTATATTAACGAAAATAACCAAGTATCCTCAGCGGGTGATAGAACACCTAGTAATATTTCACATACATTTCAAGCAAGCGAATTTTCACTTTCTGATACAAATGAAGCTGTAGGACAAGCATTAAATATTAAAATCGTAACGTTACCATCTTCTGGAACTTTATCTTATAGCTCAACTAATCTTACTTCCTCCCATGTAAATCCAGGAACTTCTACAACGTATACAGTTTCAAAAGCAAATATTGGAAATTTAGTTTACACACCTAATGCAAACTCTGAAGCTGATGATAGTTTTACTTTTAAAGCTTATGATGGAGTTACAGATAGTGCATCAACTTATACAATAACAGTTTCTGTAAATGCTGCACCAAATGTAACAGATACAACGGTTTCTGGAACGGTTGCTGCAGGCGCTACAAGTTCAGGAGATGTTCATGATGGTGTTGCAGATAGTGATGACGCAGACTCAGCATTAGTTGTAACAGCTGCGAAAGCTGCTTCAGAGGGTGGAAGCTATTCAACAGTAATTAATTTAGGAAATGATAGCAATTTAGTTACAGCTGGAACAACATCTTCTAATGGATTATCTGTTACGGGTACTTATGGAACATTAGTTATTGGTGCAGATGGATCTTATATTTATACAGCAAGCGCAACAAACAATATTAGTTATGGGGCAACAGCTACCGATACATTTACTTTTTCAACTAAAGATGATGAAACAAATTCAGGCTCAACAGCTTATGACGTAGGTGAGCTAATCTTTACTGTTGGCTCATCTATTTCTCTTGTTGCAGACACAGATACTGTCAATGAAGATGCAACAGTTACAGTAGCTAATGGAGCTACAGAAGATGTATTAGAGGATGATACAAGTGCATCAACGGTTTCTCATATTGGAACAGCATCAAATAGTTTAACTTCTATTTCAACGTCTCAAGAAATAACAGGAACTTATGGTACTCTAACCATGTATGCAACTGGAGCATACTCATATGTTGCAGATCAAACGGCAGCTGATGCTTTAACTACGGGAGCTACTGCAGATGATGTATTTTATTATAAAGCAGCAGGTGCAACAACAACGTTAACTATAACTGTTACAGGACTTGGTCCACTAGCTGCAAATGATACAGGTGCTGTTAATGAAGATGCAACTGTTACAGGAACAGGAACAGTTTCAGGAACAGGTGTTCTTGGAAATGATGATAATGGTGGGAGTGCTTATGAAAGTGAAGACTCTACTTTAAGAGTTACTCAAGCAAAACCAGATGGTGGATCTTATACAACAGTTTCAAGTGGTGGTTCAGCAAATATATCGGGGACTTATGGAACACTAACTCTTTATAGTACAGGTCAATATTCTTACACCCCTAATAATACAACTGCTCAAGCAATTACAAAAGATGCAACTGTTACCGAAACTTTTGTTTATGAAATAAAGGACGATGCCGATGTAAATGCTAGCACTGCAAATCTAGTATTCACAATAACTGGACTTAACGATGATATTACAGCAGTGGATGATACAGATAGTGTTGATGAAGGAACAAGTGTCATAAGAGACAATACATCTGCTTCTTCATTAGATTATGATGATACAGATCCTGATAGCGGTAACACTTTTGCAACTCACCAAATAACAGCTATAAGATTAGGAAATTCTGAAGGATCAGGAACAGCAGGGACAATTGGGGAGCCTTTAAAAGGAACTTATGGAAGATTAACTGTTTTTGCTGATGGAAGTTACATCTATCAAGCAAATAATAATATTTTAGATGGAAGTGGTAATAGAATAATAGCAGGCGATACGGTTACTGATACATTTAATTATACAGTATCTGATACGGATGGAGATACGGATACTGCTGTTTTAACTATTACAATTAATGGAACTAATGAACCACCTGTTGCAGCAACAGATTATGGTGAATTAGATGTAGGTGGATCCTCTTTATCTAAAACACCTTCAACAGGAGTTACTTCAAATGATGCTGATATTGAAGGCTCTGATTTAACGGTAAATGGGATAAGAACAGGAGGTGAAAATGATACTGGAACAACAGGAAATATAGGTTCACCACTTACAGGAACGTATGGAAATATCACCATTAATGCAGATGGAAGCTACACTTATGAGCTAGATACCACCAATGAAAATTTAGCTAAAATCCCTGCAGGACATAATTTTTATGAAACATTCACTTATACGGTAACGGATGATACCGGACAAACTTCAACTGCAGAAATTATCATAAAAATAAATGGAGTAAATGATGCTCCAACTGCGGTAGATGATGAGGCAACTTTAGATTTAGATTCATCCTCAAACTTAAATAATTTAACCAACTCATCAAATTTTGTTAAAGCAAATGATAACGATGTAGATTTATTTGATAATATTACCATAGATTCAATTCGAACAGGGCAGTCTTCAGAAACAGGAACATCAATAACAGTTGGACAAAATTTTACTTCAACTTATGGAAATTTCTATATTAACGCTAACGGAGGTTATTCTTTTAACGCTAACGATGGATTAGTTGAGTCATTAAAACCAGGTGAAAAAGTTTATGAGTATTTTACCTATACAATTACAGACAGTGCTGGATTAACTGCAACTGCTCAGCTAACTATTGAAATATTTGGTTCAGCAAATCATGCAAATATTGAATTGCAAGAACAAGGTTTCCAAGATCTTGTTAAAAGAGCTTCATTGACAGGTAAAGATCCGTATGACTTACCTGATAGCGTACCACTTCCATCTTCAAACTTTTATGAGGGTCAATTTAAAATTACTAAATTTAATGAAAATTTAAAACTAGTTGATCTTAGAGCACAGTTTAAAGACAAAGATGGAAACTACACAACATTTTTAAAAGGTAATCCTGATGACACTTTAGTTTTACAGTTTTCCGTATTTAATGATCCAGGAATAGAACTTGTTCGTTACAAAGGAGAAATGAAAGATGGGTCTGCATTACCTGATTGGATTAAAGTTAATCCTAAAACTGGTGTGGTGGTAACCGATATTCCATCTAATATTGATTTATTAGAATTTAAAGTAATTGGTATTGATGAAAAAAATAATGAGTTTGAAATCGCAGTTGTCATCGAGGCAGGTGAATTAAGACAAAATAGAGAACTTGCAAGAGAATTTGCAGGTGAAATTGATGGTCAAAATATAGAAGTTAAAGAAGATGGAAACGTTGAAGTTCAATCTAATGAAGAACAAACAAACAATGAAACAGAAAATAAAT
>CACJRE010000049.1 GCA_902595745.1 uncultured Pelagibacteraceae bacterium | reverse complement strand
ATTTTAATAGCTTTTTGGGTTTTAGATGCCATTAAAATTAACTCTATAACTATAAAGTAATGTAATGGCAAGTATTAATTGTTTAAAAAATCTATTGCTCCTTGAAGTATAAAAGCTGCAGCATTTTGATCTATATTTTTTTCTCTTTTACTTACATTAACATCAAGTTGACTAGATAGATTAAAAGCTCCCACAGTAGAAAGTCTTTCATCCCAAAGACAAACATCTATATCAATTGCTTTATCTATATTATTTGACACATCATTAACAGATTGTGCCGATCTGCCAGATGAACCATCCATATTGAGAGGATTACCAATTATAATTCCCTTAATATCATTTTCAGAAATTATATCTTTTAATTGGGTAATTAACTCAGTTGTATTGGTTTTAGCAATTGTTTTAAAGGGTGTGGCTATAGATTGTCTTTCATCACATATTGATACACCAATCCTTTTAGAACCAAGATCTAATCCAATTAATCTAGATGGTTCAGACTGTTTTTTTTTTAAATCTTCAATAGTGATCATATTGTATATTTCTAACTTAAGTGATAGTTTGCGACATATTTAAATATCATATGAGCATTGATCTTAAAACAATAAAGCATATTTCAAAACTATCAAGGATTTCAGTTGATGAACAAAAAGCTGAAAAGCTTGCAGGTGATTTAAACTCAATTTTCAACTTTATTGAAAAATTAAACGAATTAAATACGGATAATGTTGAACCGCTTACATCTGTAGCAGAAACAACTTTAAAGTTTAGATCTGATGAAGTTAAAAATCAAAATATAAGAGAACAGATCATAAAAAACTCACCCGAAAAAAATGAAGATTTTTTTGTTGTCCCAAAGGTTGTTGAATAATGTCAGATATTACTTCTCAATCTTTAACTTCATTAGTTAAAAATATTAAGGAAAAAAAACTCTCATCTGAAGAGATAACGAAAGCTTTTGTAGACCGTTCTGAAAAATCTAAAGAATTGAATTCTTACATTACGGAGGATTTTTCAAATGCAATCGATAAAGCAAAAAAATTTGATGACAAACCTAATTTTGATCTAAAACTTCCAGGAATACCAATGGCTGTTAAAGATCTTTTTTGTACTAAAGATATTAGAACTACGGCTGGTAGCAAGATTCTTGAAAATTTTATTCCCACTTATGAGTCGACAGTTACTCAAAACATATGGAATGAGGGAGGAATCTTACTTGGTAAATTAAATTGTGATGAATTTGCTATGGGTTCTTCTAATGAAACAAGTTTTTATGGGAATGTTCAAAACCCAATTGATAAAGGATTAGTTCCAGGAGGATCTTCTGGTGGTTCAGCTGCTGCTGTCTGTGGTCAACTAACACCAATTACAATAGGAACCGATACTGGAGGGTCGATTAGACAACCTGCATCATTTACAGGAACCGTAGGTTTAAAACCTACTTACGGAAGTTGTTCAAGATATGGAATAGTTGCTTTCGCATCGTCTCTTGATCAAGCAGGCCCTATGGCACAAAATGTTGAGGATTGTGCTTTGTTACAAGAAGTAATTAGTACTTATGATGATAAAGACTCTACATCAATTGATTTTAAAAGAGATCAATATAGCAACGAATTAACTAAAGATATTAAAGGAAAAAAAATAGGAATACCTAAAGAATACAGGGTTGATGGTATGCCTAAAGAAATTGAAGATTTGTGGAAAAAAGGAATTGAATTCGCAAAAGATTGTGGTGCTGAAATAATTGATATTTCACTACCCAATACTAGTTACGCCTTACCGACGTATTATATAGTTGCTCCTGCAGAAGCTTCTTCAAATTTAGCAAGATATGATGGAGTTAAGTATGGCTTTAGAGCTAAAGGTGAAAACTTGATTGATATGTATGAAAAGACAAGATCGGAGGGTTTTGGTGCAGAAGTGCAACGAAGAATAATGATTGGAACTTACGTTTTATCATCAGGATATTATGATGCTTATTATCTAAAGGCCCAAAAAGTTAGAAAATTGATTAAAAATGATTTTGATGAGGCATATAAAAAAGTTGACGCTATTTTAACCCCATCAACACCTAGCTCAGCATTTAAAATAGGTGAAAAGAAAAATGATCCAGTTTCAATGTACTTGAATGATATTTTTACTGTACCGGTTAATTTAGCAGGTTTACCAGCTATTTCTATACCTGCAGGTCATGATGCAAACGGGTATCCTCTCGGATTACAAATTATTGGTAAAGCCTTTCAAGAACAAAAAATATTAAACATAGCTTATGCAATGGAAGAAAAGATTAATTTCAAAAATAAGATTAATGATTGGTGGATTAAATAATGTCTAAAAAAAATTCAGAATATTTAATTGAGAGATATGATAATGTTTATGAAGTTGTCATAGGTCTTGAAGTCCATGCTCAAGTAACATCTAACTCAAAGTTATTTTCATCTTCTTCAACAAAATTTGGAGCAGAACCTAATACACAAGTAAGTTTAGTTGATGCTGCCTTTCCAGGAATGCTTCCAGTGATTAATGAATTTTGTGTTAAACAAGCAATAAAAACAGGCATTGGTTTAAGAGCTCAAATAAATAAAAAATCAGTATTTGATAGAAAAAACTATTTCTATGCTGACCTTCCACAAGGATATCAAATTTCTCAATTTAAATATCCAATAGTAGGAGAGGGTAAAGTTGTACTTGATATGCCTAATGGACAAAAAGAGGTTGGTATAGAAAGACTTCATTTAGAACAAGATGCCGGAAAAAGTATTCATGACATTGATCCCCAAAATACATTAGTTGATTTAAATAGATCAGGTGTAGCTTTAATGGAAATTGTAAGCAAACCTGACTTGAGATCTCCTGATGAAGTAAGTGCTTATATAAAAAAATTAAGATCTATAATGAGATATTTAGGTACTTGCGATGGAAACATGCAAGAAGGTTCATTAAGAGCTGATGTTAATGTTTCAGTAAGATTAAAAGATTCAAAAGATCTTGGGACACGATGTGAAATTAAGAATGTAAATTCTATTAAGTTCATGCAAATGGCAATTGAATACGAAGCAAATAGACAGGTTGATTTAATTGAAGAGGGTAAATCCATTGATCAAGAAACAAGACTGTTTGACACTAAGAAAAATGAAACTAGATCAATGCGTTCTAAAGAAGATGCTCATGATTATAGATATTTTCCAGATCCAGATTTATTACCATTAGAGGTCACTGATGAATTTATAGAAAATCTAAAAAAAGATATCCCAGAACTACCAGATGATAAGAAGAAAAGATTCATAGACGAATTTAAAGTTTCTCCTTATGAGGCAACAATATTAGTTTCAGATATTGATACTGCAAAATATTTTGAGGAAGTAGTTGCAAAAATGGGTAAAAACCAAGATATAAAATTAGCGGTCAATTGGATTACAGGTGAATTATTTGCTGTCTTAAATAACAAAAACCTTGAGATCTCACAAAGCCCGATAAGTGCAAAAAATTTGGCAAAATTAGTCAATTTGATAAAGAATGGAACAATCTCCGGTAAAATTGCTAAGACAATATTTGAATTAATGATGGATGGAGACAAAGATCCTCAAATAATTGTTGAAGAAAAAGGATTAAAACAAGAAAGCGATCCTAAAGCTATAGAAGCTTTAATTGATAAAATAATTGATGATAATCGAGAAAAGGCTATTGAGTACAAAAATGGA
>CACJRE010000048.1 GCA_902595745.1 uncultured Pelagibacteraceae bacterium | reverse complement strand
AAAAATTGTTTTTAACCTAGTGCCAAAAGTATCTTGATTCCACCAAGTGAAAATTTTTTTTAAAAGTGTCAACATAAAATTTTTTTATTTATTCAATTAAAAATTGTATAATTTAAATTAGACTAAAATATGAATTTGTATATAAATTAATTGAATCAATATTCAAATTAAATTTTAAATTGGAGTTAAATGGCAAAATATTTAGTTGAGACTTACTACACATGTACTTTTAAAGTTAATCATTACCTCGATGATATAAATGAGACAGAGTTAAAAAATCTTGAAAAAAGGGATGATGGGAAGTTCGAAGTTTTAGACGTTAAACTTGATAATCGAAAAACAAAAAGTCTAGATCCAAATAATAAAAAAGTTATTGAAAGCAAAAAAGTTGAAGTTGTAGCTGAAGTTAATCAAACTAGTTCTCCAAACAAAGAAAATATTGTTGCAAACTTTAATAAATCTTCAGAAAGAGCAGGTAAAAGATTTAGTATGCCAGATAGAAGAAAAGGTTATATTCAAAAAGCTACAATTGGTGATCATAAAGTTTATTTGCATACCGGAGAGTACGAAGATGGAAAAATAGGTGAAATCTTTATAGATACCAGTAAAGAAGGAGAATTGGTTAAAGCATTAATGAATAATTTTGCTATCGCTGTGTCTTTAGGACTACAGTATGGTGTGCCACTGGACGAATTTATAAGTGCTTTCGTTGGTACTAAGTTTGAACCCTCTGGAAAAGTCCATGGAAATGATAGAATATTAAGTGCAAGTTCAATATTAGACTACATTTTTAGAGAATTAGCTATATCTTATCAAAATAGAGAGGATTTAGCTCACACACCATCTATTGGTGGTAACGAGCAAAATTCAAATGAAGAAGTTCAATCTGAAGACCAAAATCAATTATTAAAAATTGTAAAAGATATTACTAGCAAAGGCTTTGTGAGAAATAACTACAAAAAGAATTTAGTAGATCTTTCAGATGTTAAAATAAGTTTAAAAGGTAAAAAATAGTTCTATTTCTTGTTTTTAATGGCGATATTAAGTTCTTTTAATTGATCTTCACTAACATCCGATGGAGCTTTCATCATTAAATCTTGTGCGTTTTGATTCATTGGGAACATAGTAACTTCTCTTATATTTTTTTCGTTTGCTAGTAGCATTACAATCCTATCAATACCAGGGGCAATTCCTCCATGGGGTGGAGCTCCGTAACTTAACGCATTAATCATTCCACTAAATTTTTCATCTACTTGATTTTTATCATAACCTGCTATCGAAAAAAGTTTATACATTAGCTCTGGCTTATGATTTCTTATTGCTCCAGATGAAAGTTCAATACCATTACAAACAATATCGTATTGATAAGCTAATATATCTAGAGGATTTTTAAAATTTTCTTCAGTTAAATTTCCCTGGGGCATAGAAAATGGATTATGGCTAAATTCGATCTTATTAGTTATTTCATCTTTTTCAAACATTGGATAGTCAACAATCCAACAAAATGCAAAAACATCATCGTCAATTAAATCTAAATCTTTAGCTATTTTGTCTCTAGCAAGTGAAGTGATTTTTTCTAAATCATTTTGTTTTCCACAAGCCATGAAAATACTATCTCCTACTTCTGAGTTAGTTTGTTTCATAATTTCTTCTAAAGCTTCTTTAGAAAAAAACTTTCCAATTGGTCCTTTTGCTGAAAGTTGATCTTGTTTTTCAAAAGTAAAATATGCTAATCCAGAAGCACCTTGTTCTTTGGCCCATTTGTCAATATTGTCAAAAAAACTTCTTGGTTTATCTTTTGTATTTTTAGTAGAAATGCATCTAACCTTTGAACCAGATTTAACAAGTTTTTTAAATATCCCGAACGATACATCTTCTCTAGTAAATATTTCTGTAATATCATTTATAAGTAATGGATTTCTTAAATCAGGCTTGTCACTTCCATAATTTAACATTGCATCAGCATACGAAATTTTAGGAAATTTATCATACATTAGTTTTTTATTTGAGAATTTTTTGAAAGTGTTAACCATTAAAGTTTCAACAACGTCAAAAACATCTTTTTGTTCTACAAATGACATCTCAAGATCTAACTGATAAAATTCTCCTGGACTTCTGTCAGCTCTTGCATCCTCATCTCTAAAACAAGGAGCGATTTGAAAGTATTTATCAAAACCAGAGACCATTATTAATTGTTTGAATTGTTGAGGTGCTTGAGGTAGTGCATAAAATTTTCCAGGATTAAGTCTGCTTGGAACTAAAAAATCTCTTGCGCCTTCTGGACTTGATGAAGTTAAAATTGGTGTTTGAAATTCTAAAAAACCAATTTTAGTCATTTCATTTCTGATATAGGAAATAACTCTTGATCTTAAAATAATATTTTCATGAATTTTTTTTCTTCTTAAATCTAAAAACCTATATTTTAATCTTATTTCTTCTGCATATTCTTGATCACTAAAAACTGGCATTGGCAATTCTTTACAAGTTCCCAATATTTCGAATTCATTTATAACAACTTCAATCTCGCCAGTTTCAATATCTCTATTAATTGTCTCATTAGATCGATTAACAACTTTTCCACTAACTTTTATAACTGTTTCAAGTTGAGTTTTTTCTAAATCTAAGAAATTTTTATTTTCTTTATCAATAATGCATTGAGTAATGCCATAATTATCTCTTAGATCTATAAATAAAAGATTTCCATGATCTCTTTTTTTATTTATCCATCCAGATATTAAAATATCTTTGTCTAAATCATCTTTTCGTAATTCATTACAATTATGTGTTCTATACTTATTCAATTATTCTCCTAAGGCTTCTTTTATAATTTTAAAATCGATTGGTTTTTTTCGTTTTAAACTAATTTCGTCGATTTTATATATGAAATCAGAAATTTTGCCATACGATCTATCAATTCTTTTAATAATAAAATCTATTAACTTCTTATCTATAGATATTTGGCGATCAGATAAATTTTTTAATATGAGTGCAAACATCAAATCATCCCCTGGGTTTTCTATATTACACAATAAAAAATTATTAGATCTAGAATTTAAATCATTTAACTTGAAAGAGTAATCAACGATCGGATTTCTAGAAGTTAAAATTAAATATTTATTATCCTGATCAATAATATTTATAAGTGTAAATAATAGATTTTCATCAATCTTATCATTTAAATTTTCAATAACTATATTTTCATATACCTTAATTTTTTTCAAAAAATCATTACTAATTTTATTAGCCTCTATTTTTATTCCTTTAAACTTTTTTAAAAAAATATTTATTAAGTGAGTTTTGCCTGAAAAATTTTCTCCAATTAAATTCACAAAATTTTTTTCCCACTTAGGCCAGCTGTTTATTAATTTAAATGCAAATTCATTACTTTTTGAGACATAAAAATCTTGATCTTTAAAATTTTGATCATAATCAAAATTAAGGATTAATTGATTTAGGTTATTCATTTTACTGACCAGATTTTGTTTTGAATATCAAATTCATAGTTTTTACTCTTCATAGCCTTAAGAAAATTGTCTGGCGAACCATTAAAAATAATTTTATAAAAATTATCTTTGTTATTAAATTTAAAAATTTCATAGTTATAAATAAGATCCATATTATCTAAAGTTTCTTCAAATTTAAAAATTTTTGAGTTGTCATTATTGTTGATTGAAACATTTAGAGATATCTTTACAGATGTATTAATTTCATTTTTACTCTTCCAAT
>CACJRE010000047.1 GCA_902595745.1 uncultured Pelagibacteraceae bacterium | reverse complement strand
TTCATCAAGGCTTTTTGAACACTTTTTCCATTTTTATTATAATGTCCTTGAACATTTTTTTTATCAAAATAATATAATGAATTATCTTGACCACTAAGTTTTAAATTTGAAAAAAGAATTTCACCTGTTTGAATTATTTTGTCTTTATTATCGATAAAAACTTCATACATTATTTGAAATTTATCCCCTTTTCTAATATCTCTTTGAAAATCTACTTGAAAACCATAAATTCTTGCAAATTCAATGATTGTATTTGGTGGAATATTTTGATCCGTAGCTGCTTTGTATAAACTTTGTAAAATAATATTTTCGTTATAAATAATTTTTTTATTTAATTTTAAGACCAATACTTCTTCTTTAAATTTTGAGATTTCATTAGTCTTTGATAAAATTATTTTTTCAGTGTTTGAAATTTGAAAAACAAATTCTTTAATTTTATTATTTGTTTGATCTACTATGATTTGAATTCTTTGTTTGGTATTAAGTTTATTAATATCAGTTTTTTTTGAAAGATTTTCTTTAATAGCTATTACTTGCTCTTTATCTATTGAATACTCATTTAATATTTTATCAAATGTTTCTCCAGATTTTATCTTATGGTTGTATGTTTTGTATTTGGGCTCTAAGTTGTTAACTATTTCTCTAAGAGTTTTTTTTAGATATGTGTTATCTATTAAATCATCAAATTTATTGTCTTTTAATTTTTTTTGATAAGCTGAAAAAGTTGCTATTATTGATGTAAAAATAATTAAAAAAACAATAAGGATTATTCTAGAGTTATCAAAAAATAATGTTGTAAGTTTTTTACGCATTGAATAATGTTTTCAACGAATTATTAGATCAGGGTTGATAAAAAATCAAAAAAAACCCAATAAAATTGGTAATTTTTTCAGTTTTTTTTATTCTTAAACGCTTGATTTCCTTTTATTTTAGCCTATAAGCGTCACACTTTCTCACGAAAATTATTGTTTATACAATAGATTAGTGTGGATTATTGGGCTTTTTAGACCCAATTAGCTATTTAAAAAGTAAAAATTTAAGAAGAGAAGTGTGGACGGTTAAGGTTACCAAAATTTGTCGTACACACTTCAACATTATATAAATTTTATTCTTAGAATTTATATAGAAGCTAGTGTGCGCCGTTTTTAAACTTGAGAGTTTGATCATGGCTCAGAACGTACGCTGGCGGCACGCCTAACACATGCAAGTCGAACGAAGTAGCAATACTTAGTGGCAGACGGGTGAGTAACATGTAGGTATCTGCCCTTTGGCCTGGAATAACACGAGGAAACTTGTGCTAATACCGGATAAGTCTTTACGGAGAAAGCTTTATGCACCATTGGATGAGCCTGCACTTGATTAGTTAGTTGGTGGGGTAATGGCCTACCAAGACTGTGATCAATAGCTGATTTGAGAGGATGATCAGCCACATTGGGACTGAGACACGGCCCAAACTCCTACGGGAGGCAGCAGTGGGGAATCTTGCACAATGGAGGAAACTCTGATGCAGCGATGCCGCGTGAGTGAAGAAGGCCCTTGGGTTGTAAAGCTCTTTCGTCGGGGAAGAAAATGACTGTACCCGAATAAGAAGGTCCGGCTAACTTCGTGCCAGCAGCCGCGGTAATACGAAGGGACCTAGCGTAGTTCGGAATTACTGGGCTTAAAGAGTTCGTAGGTGGTTGAAAAAGTTAGTGGTGAAATCCCAGAGCTTAACTCTGGAACTGCCATTAAAACTTTTCAGCTAGAGTATGATAGAGGAAAGCAGAATTTCTAGTGTAGAGGTGAAATTCGTAGATATTAGAAAGAATACCAATTGCGAAGGCAGCTTTCTGGATCATTACTGACACTGAGGAACGAAAGCATGGGTAGCGAAGAGGATTAGATACCCTCGTAGTCCATGCCGTAAACGATGTGTGTTAGACGTTGGAAATTTATTTTCAGTGTCGCAGGGAAACCGATAAACACACCGCCTGGGGAGTACGACCGCAAGGTTAAAACTCAAATGAATTGACGGGGACCCGCACAAGTAGTGGAGCATGTGGTTTAATTCGAAGATACGCGCAGAACCTTACCAACACTTGACATGTTCGTCGCGACTCTAAGAGATTAGAGTTTTCGGTTCGGCCGGACGAAACACAGGTGCTGCATGGCTGTCGTCAGCTCGTGTCGTGAGATGTTGGGTTAAGTCCCGCAACGAGCGCAACCCTCACTTTTAGTTGCCATCATTAAGTTGGGCACTCTGAAAGAACTGCCAGTGATAAGCTGGAGGAAGGTGGGGATGACGTCAAGTCCTCATGGCCCTTACGTGTTGGGCTACACACGTGCTACAATGGTATCTACAACAGGAAGCAAAACTGCGAGGTTAAGCAAATCCTTAAAAGATACCTCAGTTCGGATTGCACTCTGCAACTCGAGTGCATGAAGCTGGAATTACTAGTAATCGTGGATCAGCGTGCCACGGTGAATGCGTTCCCGGGTCTTGTACACACCGCCCGTCACACCATGGGAGTTGGTTCTACCTTAAGGCAAGGTTTCAAACCCTTGACCACGGTATAGTCAGCGACTGGGGTGAAGTCGTAACAAGGTAGCCGTAGGGGAACCTGCGGCTGGATTACCTCCTTTCTAAGGATGAATGAAAGTTAAATTTCATTCTAAATAATATACATCGGTAATGTTGACCGTCCTCATTTCTCTTCTTAAAGTAGTGTTTCTCTTGCATGGGGGCCGGTAGCTCAGTTGGTTAGAGCACACCCTTGATAAGGGTGGGGTCGAAAGTTCGAGTCTTTCTCGGCCCACCAATATAAGATCATGGGGGATTAGCTCAGCTGGGAGAGCGCCTGATTTGCATTCAGGAGGTCAGCGGTTCGATCCCGCTATCCTCCACCAAAAAACACTTAGTTATAAAAACTGTAAATAAATTTAATAATTAATATCAATATCTATATCCGAACATTAGTAATGTTATTAGCTAATGTTCAAAATAAAAATTTGATTCAACACAGAATTTTTTTCTGTGCATAAATCAAGCGTTTAAGGGCGTGTAGTGGATGCCTTGGCACTGAAAGCCGATGAAGGACGTGATATACTGCGATAAGTTTCGGGGAGCTGTATGTAAGTTTTGATCCGAAAATTTCCGAATGGGGAAACCCACCACTTTATGTGGTACTTTAGACTGAATACATAGGTTTAAAGAGACAACCTGGAGAACTGAAACATCTAAGTAACCAGAGGAAAAGAAATCAATTGAGATTCCGTTAGTAGTGGCGAGCGAACGCGGACTAGGCCAGTAGTTTTGTTAAAAAAATTTGAATAGTTTGGAAATGCTAACCATAGAGGGTGATAGTCCCGTATGAGTAATGTTTAACAAAATTCTTGAGTAAAGCGGGACACGTGAAATCCTGCTCGAATATAGGGGGACCACCCTCTAAGCCTAAATACTCTTCAGTGACCGATAGTGAACTAGTACCGTGAGGGAAAGGTGAAAAGAACCCCTATTAGGGGAGTGAAATAGAACCTGAAACTGCATGCCTACAATCAGTCGAAGCTCTTTTTAGAGTGACGGCGTACCTTTTGTATAATGGGTCAGTGACTTAATTTATTAAGCAAGCTTAAGCCATCTAGGTGTAGGCGCAGCGAAAGCAAGTCTTAATAGGGCGATTAGTTTAATGAATTAGACCCGAAAACGAATGAGCTTACCATGAGCAGGTTGAAAGTTGGGTAACACCAACCGGAGGACCGAACCAGTTGACGTTGAAAAGTCTTTGGATGACTTGTGGTAAGGGGTGAAAGGCCAACCAAATTCGTAGATAGCTGGTTTTCCGCGAAAACTATTTAGGTAGTGCGATGAATAAATAGATGCTTAGAGGTAGAGCACTAAATGGGCTAGGGGGAAGAGATTCTTACCAAACCTAATAAAACTCCGAATGCTAAGTATTGTTCTTCATCAGACAGACTGTGGGTGCTAAGGTCCATGGTCGAGAGGGAAAGAGCCCAGACCACCAGATAAGGTCCCCAAATTATGATTAAGTGT
>CACJRE010000046.1 GCA_902595745.1 uncultured Pelagibacteraceae bacterium | reverse complement strand
CATATATCCATTTATCATCCATTCAGCTGTAACTCTTCCTGCTCCACCTGAACTTGCAATCCCAATGCTATTAAATCCACAGCAAGTAAATAAGTTTTTTACTTCGGCGGTCTCACCTAATAAATATTGAGTATCAGGTGTAAATGACTCTGGACCTGAAAAAAATTTTCTTATGCCTGCGTTCTCTAATATTGGGAGTCTCTTAAATGATTTTTCTAAATAAGGTTCAAAATGATCAAAGTCATCTGGAAATTCTCCAAAGGAAAAATCACTAGGTACTATTCCTTTGTCTTTGAATGCATTTTTTGCACCTGGCTCAAATATACCCACTAGCATTTTACCAGCATCTTCTTTTAAATATAAACAATCGTTATAATCTCTTAATACCGGAAGATCTTTAGGAAGATCTTTCATTGGTTCAGTTATGATATAAAAATGTTCATTTGGATACAAAGGCACACTCACTCCTATATCTTCACCAATTTGCCTAGACCACATTCCAGTTGCAAGAACCACATATTCACAATCAATTTTGCCTTTTGATGTTTCAACTCCAACTATTTTCTTTGATTTTACTAATATTTTTATAACTGGAGTTTTTTCAAATATTTGAGCCCCCTCAATTTTAGCTGCTTTTGCTAATACATTTGTAACCCCAACAGGGTCTGCTTGACCATCTTCGGGCATATAAACGCCTCCAAAAATATCTTGATCATTAATAACTGGGTATAAATCTTTAATTTTTTGTTTGTCTAACACCTCAACATTTACATCAAAAAGCTGAGCAGATGTTGCTTGTCTTAATAATTCTTGAAGTCTTGATTTGGAACTTGCAACTGTAATAGCTCCATTTTGTTTTAGACCAGTTGAAAGTTCAGTTTTTTTTTCAAGCTCTTTATATAAATTGAGTGAATATTTTCTAAGTTTAGTAATTGTTGCAGTAGCTCCAAGTTGACCTACCAAGCCAGCAGCATGCCAAGTGGTTCCTGATGTTAGTTGATCTCTTTCAAGTAAGATTGTGTCTTTCCATCCAAATTTTGCTAAATGATAAGCAACGGAACAACCAGCTACACCTCCACCAATTACAACAACTTTTGTGCTGCTTGGTAAAGCTTTTTCCATCTAATTAGATTTTTATAGCCTCTTCTGGTGTAACATAATTATGTCCAAATACATCTGCAACTGCTTTATACGTTACATGACCTTTATGAACATTTAGTCCAGCTAAAAAGTTTTTATCTTCACCTAAAGCTTTCTGATAACCTTTGTTTGCAAGTTTAACTAAGAAAGGTAAAGTTGCATTATTTAGTGCAAGGGTTGAAGTTCTCGGAACTCCACCAGGCATGTTTGCTACACAATAGTGAACTACATCATCAACAATATAAGTTGGGTCACCATGTGTTGTTGGTTTACTTGTTTCTACACATCCACCTTGGTCAATTGCCACATCAACAATTACTGATCCACGTTTCATTGACTTAATCATATCTTTTGTGACTAATTTTGGAGCCTCGGCTCCTGGAATTAATACACCTCCAACTAAAAGGTCAGCTTCAGAAACTAATTTGTTTAAATCTATTTTATCACTTTGCTCTGGAATAATTTTATCTCCAAACATTTCAACAAGTTGTTTTAATCTTGCTTCAGATTTATCAACGATATGGACTTTAGCTTGCATACCAGTTGCAATTACTGCTGCATTTTCACCAACAACTCCGCCGCCTAAAATGACTACAGTGCCACCTGTAACACCAGGTGCTCCACCAAGTAAAAGTCCTCTTCCTTTTTGATTTTTTTCTAAACAATGAGCTCCTGCTTGAACTGACATTCTTCCTGCGACTGCACTCATAGGTGCAAGCAAAGGCAATCTACCATTGTCATCTGTTACAGTCTCATAGGCAATATTTATACTTTTAGATTTGATCAAACCTTCGGTTAACTCCTTGGCAGCTGCTAAATGCAGATAAGTATAAACGATTTGATTTTCTCTAATCATATCTACTTCTACTTTTTGAGGCTCTTTAACTTTAACTATTATTTCAGCATCATTAAAAATATCTGAGGCAGTATCTGCAATTTTAGCACCTGCATTTGTATATTGTTCATTTTCAAAACCTGCTTCAAATCCGCCATTATTTTCAACAATGACTTCATGACCTTCAGACACTAAAATTTTTACACTTTCTGGAGTAAGCCCAATTCTATTTTCTTGTGGTTTGATTTCTTTAGGTACGCCTATCTTCATAATGGTTATCTTTTTTCAACTAATTTTTTAAAAACTACTTAGTTTTTTTGGTTTTTTTGATAGTTAGTGATACCTGTTCTCAGTTTATCAATAATTTCATCAATATGTTTTTCTTCACAAATAAATTGTGGAGCAATGATTAAGCAGTCCCCAGTTGCTTTAAAGTTTACACCTGCTTCGTAACAAGCTTTAAAACATTCATAACCTGCTTTTCCTGGTTTAGTATTTAATTTCATATCAATACCACCCATCATTCCATATCCTCTAATGTTGTCTACTGACTCTAAATCCTGAAGAGAAAATAAACCTTTTTGGAAATAAGGTGCTAAATTTTTTGCTCTATTAAAGATATCTTCCTTTTCAAAAATATCTTGAACAGCTAACGCTGCAGCTACTGCCACAGGAATTCCTGAATAAGTATATCCATGAAACAACTCAACAGACCCCATTGGTGATGCATCCATTACTGCATCATAAATTTCATCCTTACATGCTACGACACCCATTGGAACAACACCGTTAGTAGTTGCTTTCGCCATTGTCATTACATCTGGCGTTACCCCAAATTCATGACTAGCAAATGCAGATCCTGTTCTTCCCCAGCCTGTAATTACTTCATCAAAAATTAATAGAATTCCATGTTTGTCACAAATTTCTCTTAGTCTTTGTAAATATCCTTTTGGAGGAACTAAAGTTCCAGTCGATCCTGCAATTGGTTCAACAATACAAGCTGCAATATTTTCAGGACCAAAGTTACTAGCTATTCTCTCTAAATCATCTGCGAGATCTCCTCCTGTTTCAGGTTGACCACTAACAAATTTATGTTCTGGCAAATGAGTATGTCTCATGTGCTGCACGCCTGGCATTAATATACTTGCAAATGTTTTAACATTATTAATCATTCCACCTACTGAGACACATCCAATATTCATTCCGTGATATCCTCTCTCACGTCCAACAAATCTAAATCTATGTGCGTTTCCTTTAGCTCTATGATATGCAACTGCAATTTTAATTGCAGTTTCAACAGCAGTAGATCCACAAATGGTGAAAAACATTTTGTTTAAATCTCCTGGTGTGTGTTTTGAAATTTTTGTAGCTAATTCAAACGAGCCACCAAAACCTTGTTGGAAAGGTTGAGCGTAATCTAAAGTTTCTAACTGTTTAGTAACTGCTTCCGTAATTTCTTTTCTTCCATGGCCTAATGGATTGCAAAATAATCCTGAGCTTGCATCAATTTGCGTTTTACCATGGTGAGTTTTTAAATAAACTCCTTTAGCTTCAGTAATTAATCTTGGATTGGCTTTAAAATCTTTGTTAGATGTAAATGGCATCCAGTGTTCATTTAATGAATTTGGTACCGAAGTTCTATTTTCTGAGCTCATAAAAATTTCTTTCTATAATAATAAATTTAAAAATCTTATCTTATGGCCTCTTTAGACTAAAATAAATCTATTAACTAGAACATTATTGACACAACTATAGATTGTAATGATTAATAATTTTTGTTTTACATCCCTCTTAAATTGAATTTTAATAACCTTAATTTAATTAATAAATAAAGAGGAACAATGATGAAAAAAATACTAAGTTTTATTCTTGGATCAATCGTAGCTCTTAATCTTTCAATTTCAGTTGCAAATTCAGCTGCAAAAGAAGTAAGAGTTGCATATTTCTTAGAATGGCCGAGTCCAAATTTAGAAGACATGCAGAAAAAAAATTTCGCTAAAGCTCTTGGAGTGCCAGTAAAATGGACTAACTTCACGAACGGTGGTGCAATGACTGATGC
>CACJRE010000045.1 GCA_902595745.1 uncultured Pelagibacteraceae bacterium | reverse complement strand
ATGTGTCATAACATAAATAACTCTTTGCTCCATTAATGCTGATAATCTTATTGATGGTTTACAATAATCTGAAAATATTAAAAATGTCCCTCCATAAGGAATTAAATTGCTATGAAGAGCTAGTCCATTCATTATTCCACTCATTGCATGTTCTCTAACTCCATAATGAATGTAATTTCCATTAAATTCACCAGGTTTAATTATTTTATGATGTTTTGTTTTAGTATTATTTGATCCTGCTAAATCAGCAGAACCACCAATTAAATTATCATTTACACTAGTTAATGCATTAAGAGTAAGTTCTGAGGATTTTCTTGTAGCTAAACTTTTTATTTCATCAATTGCTTTTTGTTTTTCTTTTTTAAAAATTTTTGTAAAATCATTTTTTAATAATTTATTTATTAATATCTTTTTCTTTTTATAAATTTTGTTCCAATCATTCTCAAGTTTTTGACCTTTTTTACCAATTTTCTTCCATTCATTTAAAATTTTATTTGGGATCTCAAAAGGTTTGTAATTCCAATTTAGCACATTTCTAACAAGTTTAATTTCATCTAAACCTAAAGGACTACCATGAGAGGATGATTTACCAGATTTATTTGGAGACCCATAGCCAATTTTAGTTTTACAAGATATGACAGTGGGTTTTTTTGCATTTTGAACTTCTTTTAAAGCTTTAAAAATTTCTTTTTCATTATGACCATCCACAAGAATGTATTCCCAACCATAACTTTCAAATCTTTTTTTAAAGTTGTCTGATACTGCTAAATTAGTTGGCCCATCAATCGATATAGAATTATTATCAAAAAGCATCACTAAATTTTTTAGTTTTAAATGTCCTGCTAAACTCATTGCTTCATGACTTATTCCTTCCATTAAACAGCCGTCTCCAGCAAGAACGTAAGTTTTGTGATTTATAATTTCCTTACCTAATTTTTTTTTTAAAATTTCTTCGGCAATTGCAAAACCAACAGCGTTTGCAATTCCTTGGCCAAGAGGACCTGTAGTAGTTTCAATACCAGTTTTTGGATGATATTCTGGGTGACCTGCACAAATTGAATTTAGTTGCCTAAACTTTTTTATGCTATTGAGTGAAATACTTTTATATCCAGTGAGATATAGTAGAGAATAAAGTAACATTGAACCATGTCCTGCTGACAAAACAAATCTATCTCTATTTAGCCAATTCGGATTTTTTGGATTAAATGATAAAAAATTTTTAAACAGAACGGTTGCAACATCAGCCATACCCATTGGCATGCCAGGGTGCCCAGAATTAGCTTTTTGCACTGCATCAATTGAAAGAAATCTAATGCAATTTGCTAAATCATTGTGTAGTTTGCTCAAAATTATCCTGACTAGACTAAGAAGAATCTATTTAATAATATAAATATATATATATGAATTCTATAATCGAAAAAGAAAAAAAATTGAGAGAAGCGCTATCCGAGTTAAAAAATTTAGATTTAAGTAATCCAGATTTAAAAAATAATATCAACAATTTGAGTTCACAAAAAACTCAATTAGAAATTGAAAAATCTCAATTAGAAGATAAATATAAATCTCTTTTAGACGAACATGCTAATCTAACAAAAAAACTTGAAGAAATTCAAAATAAAGAAAAATTAGAACAAAAGAAACAAATTGAGTTCTCTGAAAAAATTGATGAATTAAATCAAGAAACAGATACTTTATTAGAGGAAATTGATAAATGGCAAATGTAAGTATTAAATTTAATAATAAAGAGTTTTTACTGTCATGTGATGACGGGCAAGAGGAGCATCTTGAGGAATTATTAATTCAAATTAATCAAAAATTTAATGATCTTAAAAATAACCTTGGAAATTTAGGTGAAAATAAGCTTCTTTTAATTACAGCAGTTAAGATTATGGATGAATATTATGAGACTAAAAAAAAAGTTGATCAAAAGAAACATGAGCTTAAAGATCTCTCAAATAAATTTAGAGAATTAAAATCACTTATTTATGACTATAGAGATAAAAAAGAGGAAGAAATTAGTGAGTTAAATAATAATCATTTGAACTTTAAAAATGAAATTGAGGCCAATCATAAAAGATATGAACAATTAATTGATGCTGCTGCAGATGAAATATCTAATTTTATTAAAAAAGCTAAATTAGAAAATATCTCTCAATAATTTTTGTGAATAAATCTTTATTAAGAAAAAAAATTTTTAAAATTAAAAAAAAAAAATTTCATAAAGATTTGAATATTAATCCAAATACATTTATTGAATTTTTAAAATTTAATAAATTTAATATCAAAAATATTGGTGGATATTATCCATCAAATTATGAAATAGATGATTTGAGTATTTTGGAACTATTAGGTAGAAAAAATTATAGAATAGCAATGCCATCTATAAAAAAAAATTATCAAATGGACTTCTGCAAATGGTCAATTCAAGATCCACTCAAAATAAATAAATTTGGTATTCCTGAACCATTAATATCTAAAATTATATACCCTGATCTATTGTTAGTTCCATTAGTAGCTTTTGATAATAGATTAAATAGGTTGGGTTATGGAGGCGGTTTTTATGATCGTTATATTGAAAAAATTGAAAAAATTAAAAAGGTAATAAAAATTGGTTTAGCATTTTCTTTTCAAAAAATTTCATCTGTGCCAATTAATCAATTTGATAAAAAATTAGATTTTATAATTACAGAAAAAGAAATTTTAAAATGAGAATTTTATTTTTAGGAGATGTGGTTGGTATTTCAGGTTGTTCAAAATTGATGAATAATTTGAAGAATGAAATTCAATCTAAAAAAATAGATTTTGTAATTGTAAATGGAGAAAATGCAGCTTCACAAGGTGTTGGTTTGACAAAAGAAATATGTAATGATTTTTTTAATTGTGGAGTAGATGTAATTACAACAGGAAACCATGTTTGGGATCAAAAAGAAATAATGGAGTATATTGATAAAGAAGAGAGATTATTACGTCCTAAAAATCTTTTTGAACCAGCTCCAGGGAAAGGTTTTAATATTTATACCACCAAAGAAGATATTAAAATTGGAGTCCTTAATTTGATGGGCAATGTTTTTATGAAAAAGTGTGATGATGTTTTTACAATTTCAGAAAAGTTTATGAAACAATTCGAGTTAAAAAAAGATTATGATTTTCTTGTGGTTGATTTCCATGGTGAGATCACAAGTGAAAAAAATGCTATAGGTCATTATTTTGATGGCAAAGCTTCTTTAGTAGTTGGAACACATACACATATACCAACTAATGATGCGAGAATATTGAAAGGTGGGACGGGTTATCAGACTGATGCTGGGATGTGTGGTGATTATAACTCAGTTATAGGCATGAATGCTGAAAATTCACTTAATAGATTTTTAAAAAAAGATTCAGTCAAACATTTCCCTGCAGTTGGTGATGCTACTTTATGTGGTGTTATTGTTGAATGTAATATAAAAACAGGATTAGCTAATAAAATTGAAAGTTATATTTTTGGAGCTCAATTAAAAAATACACAATAAAGTTATGGCAGGACATTCTCATTGGGCAGGAATCAAACATAAAAAAGGAAAAGCTGATAAGCAGCGTTCTAAAATATTTTCAAAGTTATCAAAAGAAATTACAGTAGCTGCAAAACTTGGAGACAAAGATCCTTCAATGAACCCAAGATTAAGATCAGCAGTGCAAGCTGCTAGATCAGCAAATATGCCAAAAGACAATATTGAAAGAGCAATTGATAAATCTTCTGCTGCATCAGGTATTAATTTTGAAAATCTTAGATATGAAGGATTTGGTCCAGATAAAATTGCAGTGATCGTTGAAACTTTAACTGATAATAAAAATAGAACAGCATCAAATGTCAGAACAATTTTACAGAAAAATGGTGGAAGTTTAGGCACACAAGGCTCTGCAACCCACAATTTTAAACAAGCAGGAGTTATTAGGGTAGATAAAAATGAAATATCAGAAGATAAAATTTTAGAATATGCAATTGACTCAGGGGCTGAAGAATGTATTTCAACATCAAATTTTCATGAAATCCTTACTGAGAAAAATGAATTATATGAAATCAAGAAAAAATTAGAAAAAAATATATCTAACTTTATATCTACACAAATAGAATGGATATCTTTAAACAAAGTTGA
>CACJRE010000044.1 GCA_902595745.1 uncultured Pelagibacteraceae bacterium | reverse complement strand
TAATGATGAAAAATAAGTGGCGGAGAGACTGGGATTCGAACCCAGGAAAGAGTTGCCCCTTTGCCGGTTTTCAAGACCGGTGCTTTCAACCGCTCAGCCATCTCTCCGTGATGAGTGTTTTATTATTATAATTATTTAATTCAACCTTAAAATAGTCTAATAGACCTATAACTTATTAATAAGTTTGATTCCTATGAATAAAGAATTTAACAAAGGACTTTTCTTAGCAGGATTTGGTTCTTTTTGGTGGGGTTTTTTTGGAGTTCTTTATTTTAAATACATCACATTTATAGGTCACATAGAATTAGTTGTTCATCGTTGTCTTTGGACAACATTTACCTTAGTTATAACAACATTCTTTTTTTCAAAATGGAACATTTTTTTTTCAATAATAAAAAATAGGAAAAATTTATTTTATTTATTTATATCTGGTTTTCTTATTTTCATTAATTGGGGTGTTTGGATTTATGCTATAGCAACAAATAGAATCATAGATGCTAGTTTTGGATATTTTATGATGCCAATTTTAAGTGTAATGCTTGGCTATATTTTTTTTAAAGAGAAACTTAATAAGAAAAGAATATTATCAATTATTTTAGTAATTTTATCTATTTTATATTTAGTTTTAATAAATCTTAAATCTTTACCGTGGGTTGGTTTAATTGTTGCAATTAGTTGGGGGTTTTACAATCTAATAAGAAAAAAAATAAATATAGATACTGACGTTGGTCTTTTAATTGAAAGCCTCTATATTTTGCCGTTTGCAGTAGTTGCTTTCTATTTAATATCTATAAACGGATATAACGATTTCACATTATCTAATCCACCAATGATGTTATTTATTTTTTTAGCAGGGCCAATGACTGTAATTCCATTATTTTTATATGTAAGAGGTGTTGAGTTATGTGGCTTGGGTCCAACTGGAATGATTTTTTATATCACTCCTACATTTCAATTTTTACTTGGTTTTTTTTATTATGATGAACCTTTTTCGGTGTCGAAATTAGTTAGTTTTATTTTAATATGGATTGCTGTAATTATATATTTAAAGGATTTATATGAAACTAGTTAGCTATGTATTGATATTCATATTTTTTATTTTCAGCCCATCTTTATCAGAAAATCCACCAGGTTTTTTGACTTGGAAAGAAAATTTTAAAAAAGTTGCTTTAAAAAATGATATTTCTGAAAAAACATTTGATACAGTTATGGCTAACGTTAAGTTTTTACCAAATGTTATTAAATACGACAGGTATCAACCGGAGTTTTATGAAGATACCAAGACTTATATAAATAAAAGAACATCATCTAAAAAAGTTTCCAAAGGAATAGAATTTTATAAAAAAAACTCTAATTTGATTAACACAATAGAAGATCTATATAGCATTGATAAAGAATTACTTTTAGCTTTAATGGGTATAGAGACTAATTTTGGAACTTATGTTGGTAAAATGGATATAATCTCATCTCTAGCCACACTAAGTTTTGATCAACGAAGGTCTGAATTTTTTTCAAATGAATTAATAATATTATTAAAATTAATTGAAACCAAACAAATAGATTATAAAACATTATATGGATCCTGGGCAGGGGCATTTGGTTTTTTTCAATTTATGCCCTCAACAATGAAAAATTATGCAATAGACTATGATAAGAATAATTATATTAATTTAAAAGATAATAACGATGCATATGCATCAGCAGCAAATTATTTAAGTAAGATTGGATGGAAAGATACAGAACCTTGTTATTATAAGATTGAATTATCAAATGATATTCCAACTAAATATTTAAATGTTTCAGCCAAAAAATTACATGATAAAAAAAAATTAAAATATTTTAAAAAGTATATCGTAAATGATGAATTTATTGATGAAAGTTTGGATAATTTAAATACTGCAATAATAACACCAGATAAAGATATTGTCCCAGATGCTGAAAATCTAAGTCCAGCATACATAGTATTTAATAATTATGAAATTATTTTGAAATGGAATAGATCATTAAGATTTTCATTAGCAGTATGTACTCTTAAAGAAAAGCTTGAAAATGAATTATAGAATTTTATCTATAATATTCTTTACATTTTTTTTAATTGGTTGTGAGCAAAATTCTTTTAATAAAAATCTTGCTAATCAAAATAAATTATCAAAATATAAAAATTCTGGATTTACCTTAGTTTATGACAATATTTTGAAACAAGAAAAGAAAATATCAAAAAAAATTGATAATAGATCTTTATTTATTTTTCATAAAAATTTAAAAGAGAATTCATTTGTTAAGATAACAAACCCAAAAAATCAAAAAACAATAATTGCAGAAGTTATTTCGAACAAAGCAAAATTTTCAGATTTTTATAACAGTGTGATAACATTAAGGATAGCGGAGGAAATTTCATTAGATTTAAAAGAACCATATATTGAACTTCTTCTTATTTCACAAAATTCAACTTTTGTGGCAAAAAAAGCTAAAACTTTTAAAGAAGAAAAAAAAGTAGCGGAAAAAGCTCCTGTAGATGGTATACAAATTGATAATTTAGGAGAGACCATCGATCCAAAAGAAGAAATTACAAAAGATAGTGAATTTAATTATTTAATTAAAGTTGCAGATTTTTATCATAAAGACTCAGCTAAAAATATGTCTGATAGAATCATTAATGAAACCAATATTAAAAACCCTATCATTAAGAGAATATCAAATACTAAATATAGGGTATTATTAGGTCCGTTTAATGATATAAAAAAACTCAAAGAGTCTTTTAATGACATAAAGTCGTTAAATTTTGAGAATATAGAGATTTTAAAAAATGTTTAAAAAATTATTTTTAATTGTTATTGCCAGTTTTCTTAATATTGAATTAGCTATTGCTAATCTCAATGTCAAAGCAAGAACTGCAATTTTACAAGATTATTATTCGGGTGAAATCCTATATGAAAAACAACCTGATATTTCTATTTATCCTGCATCAATGACAAAAATAATGACATCTATAATAGCTTTTGATTTAATTAAATCAGGAGACTTAAGATTAGATGAAAAATTTATAATTTCAGAAAAAGCTTGGCGTTTGTCAACATCAGGCTATTCATCCATGTTTATAATGGTTGGAGATGAAGTTTCAGTTGAAAACTTGCTGAAGGGAATAATTGTAGCATCTGGAAATGATGCATGTATTGCATTAGCTGAAGGCATTGCTGGCACTGAAGAAGAGTTTGCAATTTTAATGACTGCAAAAGCAAAAGAAATAGGTATGGAAAATACTAATTTTGCAAATTCATCGGGTATTAACGATCCAGATAACTACTCAACAGTCAGAGATATTTTAAAAATGTCAAGATACTTAATCGAAAAACATCCTAAGTTTTACAAAATGTTTTCAGAAAAAGAATTTACATGGGATAGAACTGGTGGTGATCCAATAACACAAGGTAATAGAAATCCTCTTTTATATAAAAATTTGGGTGCTGATGGTATTAAAACTGGTTATTTGGCTGTCGAAAAATATTCTTTAGCTTCGTCAATAATTAGAAATGGTAGAAGATTGATTGCTGTGGGTAGTGGATTTAATTCAAAAAATGCAAGATCAAGAGAAAGTTCCAAATTACTTACTTACGGTCTAACAAATTTTGATCTTGTTAATATTTCTAAAGCAAATCAAACATTTGACAAGGTAGATGTATGGCTTGGAAAAGACGATCAAGTTGAAGTTTATACTAATCAAGATATTTATAAAACAATTAAAAAAGCAAAAAAAAGACTTTTAAAAGTTTCTATTAAGTATGAGGGTCCTGTAGAGGCTCCAATTAAAAAAGATGAAAAAGTAGCTATTTTAAAAGTTGTATATGATGATGAGTTAGTTGGCGCATACGATTTACTAGCTTCAAAAGAGGTTAAAAAAGTAAATTTTATTTCTAGATTTTTAAAATCCCTTAATTACCTCATTTGGGGCGATGTCTAAAAAACCAGTAATTGTTTTTGAAGGAATTGAGGGTAGTGGAAAAAGCCACCATATTTCAGTTGTTTCTAAATATCTAAAGAAAAAAAAAATTAGTCATATTAAAATAAGAGAACCTGGTGGTAATCCAAATTCAGAAAAAATTAGAAATTTAATTTTAAATAATAAATCAAATTTTAACAAAGATACCGACTTG
>CACJRE010000043.1 GCA_902595745.1 uncultured Pelagibacteraceae bacterium | reverse complement strand
TTCAAGCACATATACCCATTTTGGTAACCCTTAAAATGCTATTATTTTAAGTAGGTTTAAAATGATTTTATGGATAACGAGTCCATAAAAAAAAAAACCCAAAAACTATTTATTGAACCATTAGAGCAAAGAATAATGCTCGATGGGGCTGGGGCTTCTACGTTTTTAGATTTAATTGATGAGCGAAATCAACAACAAATTAAAATAAATTCTTCAAATAAAGACATATATAAAGAGGGAGATAATTCCAATAAAGACATCCCATTTACCAATATTACAAGAGATAAAATTAGAAATGATAAGAAAAATATAGTCTTTATTGATAGTGCCGTTGAAGATTATGAAATAATTACAAGTTCTTTTAAGGAAAATACAGAGTTTTATTTAATCAATGCAAATGAAGATGGATTTAAAAGAATAAGCGAAATTTTAAGTGATAGAGAAAATATTGATGCTTTACATCTAATTGGTCACGGTTCAGCAGGCCAAATTTTATTTGGAAATGCATTTTTAAATAATGAAACAATAGATAATTACCAAGCAACATTAGCATCTATTGGTCAATCTTTGACAACAAGCGGTGATATTTTATTTTATGGTTGTAACGTTGCATCCACAGAACAAGGTGAGATTTTAATTAAAAAAATATCAGAAATCACAAAAGCAGACATTGCAGCATCAAAGGATTTGACTGGTAAAGATGGTAATTGGGATTTAGAAAAAGAAGAAGGTTTTGTTGATGTTAAAGAACTAAGAATTGAAAATTACGATCACTCATTAGGATCACTATCTACCTCAGGGGTTATAGCAAACTCAGGAGTTACTCATATTGATAGCAATGTAACAATGATGAGCTCTGGAAATATTGGACTTGGTAGTTCAGGAGCTTATGGAACAGTTGGTTCTGATTTTGGTTTGGCTGTTGAAAAAAAGAATGTTTCAGTTTCATCAGGCAAACATATTTCTGATGTCAATGTTGATACAAGCGACATGTTAAATGACTCTGGAAATTACACATATGCATATATGAATGGCGGAATTGATGTAGATGCCTCTAGCAATATAACTGTAAATTCATATTTAATGATGCTTGTTAGTAGCACTAACAAAAGATCTCCGTCTTCTGCTGGTGAAGTAGTATTTGATGGAGAAATAGTTGGAATATTATTAGATCAACCATATACGCGAGCATCAACTGTAGATGGTGTTACTTATCATAGTTCTAATTTTGTTTATGCAATGGGAGGTGGCGGAGGAAATAGTAATTCTTCAGATACGGACGGTGCTAGAATTATAGAAGGTAAAAGTACAACTAATTCTACTTATACCAATTTTTTCAACACTTATAAAAGTTCCTTAAACAGTTCTATGACAAACAATAAAGGTGCTGATTGGGTTTCAGTTTCAGATTATGGAAGTGGAACAAATAATCGTTTACAATTTGGAGCCAGAAATAACTCAACTTCAGCCGGCGACTACATTCGTATTTTAGTTAAACAAACAAACAGTGATCCTGTAGCAAATAATAATACCGGTACAGTCAATGAAGATGCAACGTTAACTGTTTCAAATAGCGCTACTGCAAATACTATCGCAGGCGCTTCTTTTGTAGATAGCTACGAAATTACTCAAGACACAGATCCAAGAGGTATTGCTTTTAGTAATGATGGAAAAAGAATGTTTGTTACTGGAATACAAAATGACACGGTATATCAATATAATCTCACTACTGCATTTGATGTATCTACAGCTTCTTACAGTAATAATAGTATAGACCTTGGTACCGTAGCAAATGGATCACAAACAGATCCAAGAGCTATAATATTTAATAACGATGGTACAAAAATGTTCACTTTGGACTCACAAGGGGTTAGTGATATTAATGAGTTTACATTATCAACAGCTTTTGATTTATCATCGACTGTTACTTTTGTTGACAGTTACTCAATCTCATCACAGACCACCAAGTCAAGAGACCTAGTATTTAATGATGATGGTACCAGAATGTTCGTTTACACTAATGATACGACACCGAAAGTATTTCAATACAATTTGTCTACAGCATATGATGTGTCCACAGCAGCCTACAGTAATAATAGTTATACAGTTTCAGGAACTGTCGGTAATAGAGGTATTGCATTTAGTATTGATGGTAAAAAGATGTTTATCAACGATACTGATGGAATTTTTGAATATACGTTATCGACTGGTTTTGATTTAAGCTCAACCATCACTCAAATAGGAACTTTTAACATTGGAGGTCAAGATACTTCTAGTTGTGCAATGACATTTAATAACGATGGAACAAAAATGTTTATTGTTGGTCACGCAGGAAATGATGTTAATGAATATACTCTTACAACTCCTTTCAGCTTAACAAATATTTCAGGTGAGCATGATGGTGATGTTTTATTAGATGATACAGATGCAAACGGAGATACTTTAACTGTTACTGCAATTAGAACAGGTTCAAGTGAGGGTTCAGGTACATCTGGTTCAGTTGGCTCTGCTTTAACTGGAACATACGGTCAACTAACCATTGCAGCAAATGGGTCTTATACTTATGTTGCAAACCAAACAGTCACGGATGCATTAGATGCAGGTGATGTTGTAACTGATAGTTTTAATTATACTGTTTCAGATGGAACAGCAACTGATACAGCAGTTATTACAATAACAGTTATAGGTGTGAATGATGCACCAGTTGCAGATAATGAAACAGGTTCAGTTGATACAAGCAACACTTTAACAGTCACTGATGGATCTTCAGATCTTTTATTTGGTGATACCGATGCAGATGCAAGTGCTTCATTAAGTGTATCGAGTATTGTTGCAACGACAGCAAGTGGAACTGCTACAGCTGTAAATCCAGGAACAGCTTATAACTCAGGTTACACATCAGTTACTGGAAGTTATGGTACGTTAAGAGTTGGTGCAGATGGTACTTATCAATACATTGCAGGTTCAAGTGCTGGAACAGATGTTTTCACTTATACTTTATTTGATGGAACAGCTACTGATACTGCTACTTTAACTATTACTGTTAATGCTGTTAGTAATTCAGCTCCCGTTGCAAATAACAATACAGTCACAGTAAATGAAGATGATACCATTACTGTAACCGATGGCGAAACAGCACAAAATCAAACCTATGAGGTTAATAATACAATCGATTCATCAACAAGTCTTACTGTTGGCTCAGGAACTCACGGATCAGGTATTAGTTTTAGCCATGATGGAAAAAAAATGTTTAAGACAGATTATGAAATTGACCAAATTCATCAATGGACTTTAAGCACAGCATTTGATCCAACATCCAAATCTGGCTCTCCAACTTCAGCTAGCCTTGATTTTGATGTTAGTGATAGCCAAAAAGGAGATTGGCCAGTTGGTCATGCTTGGAATTCAGATGGAACAAAACTTTTTGTTGTGAACTGGGATGGTGTAGATGAATATTGGATTCATTCTTATGATTTAAGTACCGCTTATGATGTTTCAACAATTAGTCTTGTATCACCATCAGCAAGTAATAGTTATAATACAGGTCTTTACAATGTAAAAAGTCTTGCCGTAAGTAGTGATGGATCAAAGTTCTACTTTGTAGAGGATAACGCCCGTGAAGTACGTCAGATTACTTTTGCAACAGCATACGATGTATCTTCATCAGCATCATCTGCAACTCTGAGTATCAGTGATACTACATTTCCAGTAAGTTTGGCATTCAGCGATAATGGTAAAAAATTATTCGTGGGCGACGCAAATAATGAAAAAATTCATCAATATAACCTTACTACTGCTTGGGATATCTCTTCAGGTGTGTCTTATGATGGAGGCATTACTTTAACAACAACTATTGATCCATATGGCATTGTTTTCACTGATGGTGGAACAAAAATGTTAATTCTTGATGAAGCTGGAGAAACAGTAGATGTACATTCCTTAAAATCACCATTTAATTTAATCGATATTGACGATGAACATGATGGCGATGTTTTGTTAGATGATACAGATGCGAACGGAGGAGATACTTTAACTGTTACAGGAATTAGAGTAGGGTCTACTGAAGGTGCAGGTACAGCAGGATCCGTTGGTTCAGCTTTAGCAGGTACTTATGGAGAGTTAACGATTGCATCTGATGGATCTTATTCTTATGTTGCAAACCAAACAGTCACGGATGCACTAGATGC
>CACJRE010000042.1 GCA_902595745.1 uncultured Pelagibacteraceae bacterium | reverse complement strand
GCTTTATTAAAAAAAAAGAAGATTAATAATATTTTTGATTTATTATGGAAACTACCAAAATCTTATACTGACCGAAGCCATTCTGTAAAAATTAAAGATTTAAAAATTGGAGAAAACCAAACAATTACAATTATACCTCAAAAATACTCGTTTCCAAGGATAAGAAATTTACCAAATAAAGTAACTTGCTCTGATGAAACTGGTGAAATTGATTGCATCTTTTTTAATAGTTATGAAGGATATGTAAAAAAAATTCTTCCACTTGGCAAGGAGATAACAGTTAGTGGAAAAATTGGGTTTTTTAGAAATAAATATCAATTAACTAACCCAAAATATATATCTGAAGATTCTTTGCTTATAAAACAAAAGCATAACACTTATTCATTAACGGAAGGTATTTCAGAAAAAATTTATAATAAAATCATCAATCAAATAATAACAAATCTTCCTTTATTACATGAATGGCATTCAGAAAATATTTTAAATAAATTTGGTAATGTAAAATGGAATGAAGCAATAATTGAATTACACAAACCAGAAAATATTGGTAAATATAAAAAAAATTTTTATCAAAGATTAGCCTTTGATGAAATTTTCTCAACTTTTTTAGTAAATTCTGAAATTAGAAAAAAAATTAAAAAGATTAAAAAAAAAGGTAAGTCAATAGATTACACAAAGCAAAATAACATTATTAAAAAATTAAAATTTTCATTAACTAATGATCAAAAAAAAACATTAGAGGAGATAAATCTTGATCTATCATCAACAAATAAAATGTTTAGATTGCTTCAGGGTGATGTTGGTAGTGGAAAAACTATTGTATCTTTACTAGCAGCATTCAATACCGTCAACTCTGGTTTTCAGGTAGCCGTAATGGCACCCACTGAAATATTAGCTCGACAACATTATAACTTTGCAACTAAAATTTTTTCAAATCAAATGAGAATGGAACTAATATCAGGCAAATCTGAATATAAAACTAAAAAAGAAACTTTAAAAAAACTAGCAAAAAATGAAATAGATATAATTTTTGGAACACATGCTATTTTTCAAAAAAAAGTATTTTTTAAAAATTTAGGTTTAATTATCATTGATGAACAACATAAATTTGGTGTTAATCAAAGAAAACGTTTATCCGATAAAGGTGGAAAAAACTGTGATGTCTTATTGATGACGGCGACCCCTATACCAAGAACATTAACTATGACCTTATATGGTGATATGGATTTATCAATTATTAAGGAAAAACCCAAATCAAGAAAACCCATCAAAACTTACAGTAAACTGGAGAGTAAAATTGAAGATATTATAAAATTTATAAAAAAAGAAATTAAATTAGGAAATCAAATATTTTGGGTTTGTCCACTGATTGAAGAAAGTAAAAAATTAGATCATTCATCTGCTGTTAAAAAATTCGAATACTTGAAAAAAATTTTTCCAAATCAAGTATCCCTATTACATGGAAAAACCGATTTAGAAGATAAAGAAATTATATTAGATAAATTTTTAAAAAAAGAATTTCAAATTTTAGTTTCCACTACAATTATTGAGGTTGGAATAGATTTTCCAAATGCTAACGTAATAATTATTGAAAATGCTAATAAATTTGGGCTATCACAATTACATCAACTCAGAGGTCGTGTAGGAAGAGGCAACAAAGATTCAAATTGTATTCTTATGTTTAAATCAAACTTAAGTGAAAATGCAAAAAAAAGGATAAATATATTGAAACATTCTAATGATGGTTTTTATATTTCAGAAGAAGATATGAAAATCAGAGGATTTGGAGATATATTAGGATTTAAACAAAGTGGAATTAAAAATTTTAAATTGGCAGATCCAGTTCAAAATAGTGATCTTTTTCTATTAGCTGAAAAAGAGATCAAAAGAATAGAATTAAATAATGAGGATATAAAAAAGTTTAAGCCACTTATAAAATTATATGATAGAGCAGATATTATTAACGATATTGCCTAAGATTGTTTGTTAGAGGTTCCGGCAGATACAATAAATTTTGAGGCCTCTTCAAATGTCATATTTAAATAAATCACGTCTTCAATCGGGAACATTAGTAAAAAGCCACTTGTTGGATTAGGCGTTGTTGGAACAAAAACATTAACTAATTTTTTATTAGTTTTTTCTGCCATTTCCCCTGTATTTTCTTTAGTAGCAAAACCTACAGCCCAAACACCTTTTCTTGGATATTCAATTAAAACTACACTCTTTTGACTATTATCCTTTTTAGAAAAAGTTTCAGTCATTTGAACAATTGCTGAATAAACAGTTCTTAAAAAAGGAATTCGTTTAAATAGATCATCTATTAACTTCAAAATTCTTCTACCAAAGAATGATAAAGAGATTCCACCAACCAAGGTTATAAATATTATTGAAATAATTATTTCAACACCAGGTATATTAAAAGGTAGATAATAATTAGGATTAATATTTCTAGGTAATAGGTTTGAAGATATGCCTATTAAAATTTTTGTTAAATATAATGTAAAACCTATAGGTATTAAAACTACTACACCAGTAATAAAGTAATTTCTTAAAGTTAAAGATAGAGATTTCTTATTAGGGTTTTTAGACATATAATTAATTAAAGCTTGAATATATTACAAAGGCTATTGCTATAATAAACAATACTAATAAAATTTTGTTGTTTAGATTCATATATAAATGATATTATCAATGATCTATGAAAATGAATAGAAGAAAATTTTTATCTTATGTTGGCTGTAGTTGTGGTGGTTTTTTACTACCATCATGTACTACTGCACCAATAACTGAAAGAAAACAATTAAAAATTGTCTCTGAAGCTCAACTTAATGCTAAAGCTGCGAAAATTTATGAAAAAATAAAAGAAAAAGAAAAAATGAGTGACGACACAAAAACACTCAATGAAATTAAAGAAATCGGAAAAAGAATGGAAGACTCAATATCTGAATATTTTGATAGAGAAAATTTAGATGATCCAACAAAAAATTTTGACTGGGAGTACATTTTAATAGACAAAAAAAAAGTTCGTAATGCCTGGTGTATGCCTGGAGGTAAGATTGCTGTTTATACAGGTATTTTAGATGCAACAAAGAATACTAACGGATTAGCTGCTGTTATGGGCCATGAAATTGCTCATGCTGTTGCTAAACACTCAGTTGAAAGAGTAAGCAGAGGAACTTTATTAAACATCGGTACAAGAATTGTTGATATTGCAAGTGGTGGAGTTTTAACAGATATAAACAGAACTACAGGAGTTAACACTGTTGGTTTATTAGCGCAACTTGGAATTTTAAATCCATTTAGCAGAAAACAAGAGAGTGAAGCAGATTATCTAGGGATGATTTTTTCCTCACTATCAGGATATGATATCAGAGAAACAGTTAAAATTTGGGAGAGAATGAACGAACTTAATAAAGGAAAAGAGCCTCCAGAATTTATGAGTACACATCCCTCATCTAAAACTAGAATTAGAGATTTAAATGAAAAAATGAATGGAGTAATTTTAGATTATCCTCCGATCAAACTTACTTGATCCTAATATTGGTGAGCCCTGATGGACTCGAACCATCGACCCATTCCTTAAAAGGGAATTGCTCTACCAACTGAGCTAAGGGCCCCCATATATTTAAATTGAACAGTTGTTATATACAGAATTATTCTATTTTTTCAAATGTCAAATTGAACTAAAAATTGTTTATCTTTTACAACTTATCAATGTATTTATCATGAAATTGATCAAATGTACCTTCTGAAATATTTTTTCGAATTGCTGACATTAATTCTTGATAAAAGTTAATATTATGAAGAGTTAAAAGCATGGATGCTAAAATCTCATTAGTGTTAAACAAGTGGTTTAAATAATTTTTTGAGTATTTATTTAGATTTAGATTGGTACAGTTAGGATCCAAAGGTGTGTTATCAGTTTGATATTTGTTGTTTTTTATATTGATTCTTCCATCCCACGTAAAAGCCAATCCTGTTCTTCCTGATCTTGTAGGTAAAACACAATCAAACATATCAATTCCTCTTTTTACAGCACCTATGATATCCGACGGAGTTCCAACACCCATTAAATAATGTGGTTTTTCTCCCGGAAGATGCTCTTTGATATCATCTAATACTTTAAACATTTCCTTTTGAGACTCCCCTACTGCCAAACCACCCATAGCATAACCATCAAATCCAATTTTAATTAATTCAGATAAAGATTTAATTCTAAGATCTTTAAATAATCCACCTTGTACAATTCCAAACAGTGCCTTATGGGGTTTTTTTCCAAAGGCTTTTTTTGATCTCTCGGCCCAATGTAGAGACAAATCCATTGATTGTTCTATTAACTTATAATCATCAGACTTTCGTGGGCATTCATCCATTATCATAACAATATCTGAATTTAGTCCTAATTGAATTCTGATACTTTCTTCTGGGCTTAAGAAAAATTTTTTTCCATCAACATGTGAATTAAAAATAGCTCCTTTTTCTCTATCAATTTTATTGAGTTTAGATAATGACATTACTTGAAAACCACCTGAATCTGTAAGAATAGGTAAAT
>CACJRE010000041.1 GCA_902595745.1 uncultured Pelagibacteraceae bacterium | reverse complement strand
GAGGATGGAAAAGATATTAGAAAAGCGTTTACTGCAAAAAAAGATCACCTGTTAATTTCAGCAGACTACAATCAAATTGAAATGAGGATTTTAGCAGATCTTGCAGACGTTAAAGAACTTAAAAAAGCTTTTAAAAATAATGAGGATATTCACTCATTAACAGCTAGCCAGATTTTTAATATTGATATTAAAAAAGTAAATCAAGATCATCGAAGAAAAGCAAAAGCAATTAATTTTGGAATTATTTATGGAATTTCACAATATGGCTTAGCAAAACAGATTAATGTTTCAAATTATGAAGCAGAAGAATTTCTCCAGGCTTATTTTGCAAAATTTCCTGAAATTAAAGTTTATATGGATAGCACAATAAAGTTTTGTAGAAAAAGTGGTTATGTAAACAACATTTTTGGTAGACGATCTCATTTCAGTGGAATAAATGATAAAAATTTTAATGTAAGAAATTTTCAAGAGCGGGCTGCAATTAATGCCCCTATCCAAGGGTCTGCATCAGAAATTATGCGTTTAGCAATGATCAGATTGGACAAAAAATTGTTAGAACAAAAAAATGATAAATCTAAAATGCTTTTACAAATCCATGATGAGTTAATATTTGAGGTGCCTAAAAAGGATGAAAAAAAAATAGTCAGCCTGATAAAAGATGAAATGACTAGTGTTGCTCAAAGTGATTATCATTCATTTTCAACTCCACTAACAGTTGATGTTAATGTTGGAGATAATTGGGGAATGCTTCATTAATTTAATTAGATTGCCCAATTTAGAACAATTTAGTGTTTTTATATAGAGTATGAACAAACAAACTATAGCTTTAATAGATGATGATAGAAATATTCTAACGAGCTTGAGTATTGCCCTGGAGAAAGAAGGCTTCAAAGTTCAAACTTATATAGACGGTGAGAGTGCATTAATTGGTCTAACTAGAACCCCTCCTGATTTAGCAGTGGTTGATATTAAGATGCCTAAAATGGATGGAGAGGAGTTACTAAAAAAGCTTAGAAAAAAAACATCATTACCTGTAATTTTTTTAACATCTAAAGATGATGAGATTGACGAATTATTAGGATTGAAGCTAGGAGCGGATGATTTTGTAAAAAAATCTGGAGGTTTTTCAATTAAAGTTTTAATTGAAAGGATTAGAGTTCAGCTAAGAAAAAAGGACTCTAATATTATCTTGGAAGAAAACAAAAGTTTAATTTCACACGGAAGATTAAAATTAGATCCATCTCAATTAGAATGTGAATGGAACAATAAACAGCTTCCAGATAAACTGACTACAACAGAATTTTTAATTGTTAAAGAGTTAGCAAAAAGACCAGGAATTATCAAAGAACGAGCGCAATTAATGGATATTGCTTATAGAGAAGATACTGATATCGAGGATAGAACTATTGATAGTCATGTTAAGAGAATCCGAAAAAAATTTAAAAAAGTAGACCCTGATTTTTCAGCTATTGAAACTAGATATGGTAGTGGATATAGATGGAATGTTAGCTAATGTTTAGTAAATACTTAAAAAGTCTATCTATATTAAAAAAATTTTTATTTATAAATTTTATAATATTTACAATTATTAGCTTATTCACATTTCTTTATCTAAGCAATGTACAGCCCAATCTAATTAAAAAGAAATCAGTAAAGCACCTGAATGTAATTGATAATACAATCAACACTTTAATAAGATTAGATGTAAAATTTAATGTTGATGATATTAGAAAGTTTTTATTTTCAACTAGATTTATTTTTCAAAACTTAGATAGAGTAACATTTTTTGATAATGACTTAAATATAGTTGGTGATACCGATACGTTGGATCTTGATCCAAGAGCTTTTTCTACAAGAATAGATGAAATTGAATTTGAAAGTTTAGATAAAAATGAAAATGATAAAAATGACAAAAATGAGAGTATTGATGTTAGTGAAACTAAAAATTTACCTTATAAAAATATTTTAAATAAATACTTAAGCTCTGATACTTATGGAAATGTACAGACTTTTGTACATGAAAATCTTAATCAATTTAAACTAATTACAATTAAAAATGTAATTAAAGATAATACAAATATTGGATATATTGCTATTACTGAAAATGCTAATGATATAAAAATAGCCACTGACGAGAGGAAAGCTTTTGTTCTAAGAACTGCAATAGCCGTTGGTTTTGTAATCCTAATTTTTTCTTTTGTTCTAAGCCGTTATTTTATTAAACCAATCCAAAATCTTGTAAGTTATACAAAAGTTATTAAAGACAAAAGTCAAACCAAAACTAATATTGAAAGTCTAAAAAGTCGTAATGATGAACTAGGATTATTATCAAATTCACTTGATGATATGACAATTGAGCTTCAAAAGAGAGTTGCTCATGCAGAAAATTTTTCTACCGATCTAGTTCATGAAATAAGAAACCCATTAGCATCTCTCAAAAGTGCTTCAGAGATACTTCAAGATTCGAATAGCTCTGAACAAAGATTAAAATTATTAAATATTCTTAGCCATGATGTTTTAAGAATTGAAAGACTAATAACTGATTATTCTCAAATGTTAAAAGATGAGGTAGCCCTTAGCAAAGAAAAGATGAAACAAATTAATATTGAACCAATTATTCAATCTGTTGTTGAGGATTACAATAATATTCAAAAAGTTAAAAAAAATATTAAAATCAATTATGAAAATGATGGTAACAAAGAGTATATAATCAATGGTATCGAAAATAGAATTGAGCAAATAATTGCTAATCTATTAGATAATTCAATTTCATTTTGTAAAGAAGGCGAAAATATTTTTGTGAATATATCAAATACTGTAGATAAAAAAATTTTAGTCAAAATTATTGACGATGGACGAGGATTTAAGGAGAAGGATACTTCAAAAATATTTAAAAGATTTTACAGCAATAGACCAGATAAATTTGGAGAACATTCAGGTCTTGGATTAAATATTGTAAAAAATTTAGTTGATCTTCATGATGGTGAAATAATAGCGTCAAATCGATTAGATAAAGATGGTGCTGTTGTGGAAATAAGGTTTCCTAGTGTCTAATCTTAACTTGATTTGTCCATTGTTAACTGTATAAAACTTTCTCATGGAAGATTATAAAGTTAAAGATATATCATCAGCTGAATTCGGTAGAAAAGAGATCTCAATAGCTGAAAGTGAAATGCCTGGATTAATGGCATTAAGAGAAGAATATTCAGAAACTAAACCTTTAAAAGGTGCAAGAATCATTGGGTGCTTGCATATGACAATTCAAACAGCCGTATTAATAGAAACATTGGTTGCCTTAGGGGCTGAGGTAAGGTGGTCTTCATGTAATATATTTTCAACTCAAGATCACGCAGCCGCTGCGATTGCAAAAGCTGGAATACCAGTATACGCATGGAAAGGTGAAACAGAAGAGGAATATCTTTGGTGCATCAAACAGACTATAGTTGGTAAACCTGATTGGAAGCCAAATATGCTTTTAGATGATGGCGGTGATCTAACTGCAATTATGCACAATGAATATAAAGATTTAATGAAAGATATAAAAGGAGTTTCAGAAGAAACTACAACTGGAATTAAAGCTTTAAACAAAATGGAAAAAGATAATTCTCTATTGGTGCCTGCAATTAATGTTAATGACTCAGTCACTAAATCAAAATTTGATAATTTATATGGTTGCAGAGAAAGTTTAGTTGATGGAATTAGAAGAGCAACAGACGTAATGATGTCAGGTAAAATTGCAATTGTGGCAGGCTTTGGAGATGTCGGTAAAGGAAGTGCAGCATCACTAAGACAAAGTGGGGCAAGAGTTTTAGTTACTGAAGCAGATCCAATCTGTGCATTACAGGCAGCAATGGAAGGATACGAAGTCGTTTTAATGGAAGAAGCCATTAGCAGAGCTGATATTGTTGTAACAGCTACGGGCAATAAAGATATTGTTACTGCTGATCATATGAGAGATATGAAAGACAGAGCGATTTTATGTAATATTGGTCACTTCGATAATGAAATTCAAGTCGAAGCTCTTAAAAATTATAAATGGAGTGAAGTTAAACCCCAAGTACACGAAATAGAATTACCAAGTAAAAAAAGAATTATTTTATTAGCAGAGGGAAGATTAGTTAATTTAGGATGTGCAACTGGACATCCAAGTTTTGTTATGAGTGCTTCATTTACAAATCAAGTGATTGCACAGATTGAACTGTGGAATAATCATAAAAATTATGAAAATAAAGTTTATGTGCTTCCTAAACATTTAGATGAAAAAGTGGCTACTCTTCATTTAAAAAAAGTAGGAGCTAAATTGACCAAATTATCAAAAGAACAAGCTGATTACATAAGTGTTGGGACAGAGGGTCCATTTAAACCAGATGCCTATCGCTATTAAAAATAGCACAATAGATATATCTTCAGAAGAGACAACCAGAGAACTAGCTAAAAATTTTTCAAATTATTTAAAAGGTGGTGAAGTAATTTTTTTATATGGTGAAATGGGAGTCGGTAAAACTACTTTTGTAAAATATTTGATTAATCAATTACTAATAAAAAAAAATTTGCAAACTACAGAAGTAACTAGTCCAACTTTTAATTTGTTAAATGAGTATGAGATAGATAATTTGATAATTAAACATTATGATTTGTTTAGATTAAAAAATGAAACTGAAATTAAAAATTTAGATCTATTTGATCAAAATAAAAATACAATAACACTGATTGAGTGGCCTGAATTGATTGAAAAAGAAAATGTTAAAAAAACTATAGATTTAGTTTTCAATTATGAAAATGAATTTAATAATAGATCTGTAAAAATTGATGGTTTAGACTAATTTTTTGTTATGAAACTTTCAAAAGATTTTAAAGAAATTAAAGGAGACGCATCTTTTAGAAAATTTTATAGAAATACAAAAAAAAATTCAATTATAGTATTTGCAAATAAAGAAAAACCTAAAAATTTATTAATTTATGACTCAATAAATAAAATTTTAATTAGAAATAATATAATAGCTCCAAAATTAT
>CACJRE010000040.1 GCA_902595745.1 uncultured Pelagibacteraceae bacterium | reverse complement strand
CCCCAGAGCTATAATTAAAAATATAATAATTGGTAAGTAATCTTTTAAAAATTCAGATAACATGAAAATCTATATACCAGTTTTTATCCTTTGTTGAAGGGCTGATACGTCACATTTTAATTGATATTAACAGAAAAAATCATGAAAAAGTGGCGGGAGTGAAGGGACTCGAACCCTCGACCTATCGCGTGACAGGCGATCGCTCTAACCAACTGAGCTACACCCCCCAGACCATTCGGTACTGAAACGGTACAAGCCTGTAATTTGCTGTCACCAAAACATTACCTTCATAAATACATATAATGATTTTATAAGATAATGCTAGATATATTTCGTACCAAAATAATCAGCCATACAGTCTTTATCTGCTGGAAATCCAGGCGTTTGAATACGACAAAAATGTTGGTATTTGTGAGTAGTAACGAATGATGAAGTTGTAGTTCCGCAATGATCACACTTATATTGTGTAACCAGTTTTGGTTTTCTTTTTCGCATAGAGGATGTGTTGATTTAATTAATCTAAACTTGAGATGCTTATAATTTTATCATCTTTAACAACTGCATTAACTCTGCTGCATTTGTAATCAGCATTCGAGTTCCTAGTTGCTATTCTTTTTTTTGTTAAACAAGTTTTAAAGTTTGGCATAAGTAAGTGTTCTTTTAATTCTGGTGGATTACCCAGATACATTATTAGAGCTATGACTATTTCCATTTTGTCTTACCTTATCTTTAAGTTTTTCTATATCTTTCAAAGCATTAGATAGCTGCTCTTCAAGATGATCTAATTTAATTTGTGTATGAATATTTTTATCTAAAGCTTCTTGTTGTTTGTCTGTCTGCTTGAACAACTCTTCCAGGAGCATGAAAATTTCTAAATTTTTTGGAGTTTGTTCTGCCTTTTTGAGAAGGTCTGAACTCATAAGTTGATCAGATGTTTCTAATCTAGTTACTCTTTCTACTATTCCAAAGTAACCCCAGACACCAATAGCAACAGTTATTACTATTGATATAAGATTTCTCATTGGCATCGAGATAGATGTATTATCTGAAACCTTCATAAAACCTTAGTGTCTCTCATCTTTTTTATTTTTCTTTTTCTTACAATTAGGAAAATCAAAAGTCATAACCTCATCCACTTTTTTGAAAGCATCATCAATAAAACTAAGAAATTTATAAATATATTTGTCGATCATTTTCCACCGCCTTTGTATCTTGTCTGTTTTTGCTGTCTTTTCTCTGACTTATTTTTTGATTTCTTATGTTGGAGCGGACCTCTTTTTCTAGGCTTATCTCTAACAACGAAATCCTTGAACTTTCGAGCCATTACTTTTTGAATTTCTTAATAGCTAGATCAGTAACTTTTAGTCCAAAACTCGATGCTATGGCTGCTAAAAGCGCGTAAATATACCATTCAGGCAACTGGTTCATTGTCTCAAAACCTTCTTTAAGTTTTGTAATCCACTCTGGTTTATCAAGAAATATAGAACCAAAAATTATTAAAAGAGGTAAACTCAATAACACGGTAAACCACTCGTCACGCCATGAGTTATCCATTGCATTTTGTTTTGCAGTTTCAAACTGGATCTCACCTTGAACCATTTTTTCGTAATGCTTTTGTTCAGCAAGAGCCATCATCTGTTTAGTTTCAGATCTTGTTTTTAATACTTTAAATCCAGATCCAACTATTTGACCAATTACATTCCACATCATTAGTATAACCAGCAGTTAGGTCGATTGCTTAATTCTTCAGGAGAAATAATGTCGATATGAATAAAAGACTTGGCAATACCAAGACCAGATACTTTGTTAGTAAAGTAATCTATTAATTTTTTACGGTGTTGAGAATTTGAAACATGAATATCAACAGACTTGCCAGTAGTATGAGGACCATTTGGACCAGTTGATGAGACATTATCATTGTGGCTTGGACATCTATAAAATGATGTGAGCTGTAATGGACCCAGTACATTACGAGCTTCCTGAAGTAAGTCTAGCAAATCAGATGATACATCTACTAATCCGCAGCAACTACATTTGCATTCATCATAACTAAAGTTTACCCACTTTTCCTTCCAGTCTCCAGGTTCTCTTATGTAAGTTGACATAAAAATTTTTAACTCCTAATTTTTTTTGTATTTTTGTTTGAGATCTTTTTTTGTGCGCACGTTCTCTGTCGCTTTTGGCATCGTAGAAAACAACTTTGCCAGTTTCTTTATTTACAGTAACAATGTCTATTGGTCCGACACCTTGTATATTTTGAAATACTAGGTGATCGTCATCCAACAGTTTCAGTATTGCCTCTAAGTGAGCAGCAATACCTTTGTTGTAATATTTCACTTATAAGTAAAAAATCCTATTAAGGCTGCAGCTATTGATCCTAAAAAAACTAGAACAGCTACAATGCCTTTACCTTTAGAAACACTATCAGAAAGTGTATCTACTTTTTTTTCTAGTCTTTGGATTGATTTAAGTAAGTTGTCCATCCGCTCTGAACATAGTCGTTCATGTGAACTAAGTCTTATTCCTACACTTTGTTGAGCAAGTGATGAAGCGGATTTCTTTTTAGGCATTATTACGCTTTCAGTTCGTCTATTTCTTTTTTAAGGTCTTTAATAGCTTGAACTAAAATAGGTATAAGTTTTCCTGGTGTAGCTTCTAATTTGTCTGGATTATTTTTTAAGACTAATTGTAAATAATCTTCAACACCATGTTTCTGTTGAGCTTCGTCTAGTTCCTGTGCAATAAATCCAACTTCTTTAATGTCTTTTTTAGCACCGTCTCTAGTATCCCATACAAACTTAACAGGTCTTAAATCATTGATAAAATCTAATCCTAAGTTTACGTCTTCAACATCTTTCTTATCTCTAGCATCTGACAGAGAAGTAATTGATGTAACTTGACATCTTAAAGTTGAGATACTTCCATCTCCAAAAGTAACTTCGTTTGAAACATTAGTTCCAGAAGAAGTTGCGAAACGACCAATTATAATATTATTATTACCAGCCTGTAAGTTATAACCAGCAGACTTTCCAACATAAGTATTCATCATACCACTTACATTATTATTACCAGCATTATGACCTACACCAGTATTTTGAGAACCACCTTGCATACTAAACAAAGCTTCTGTACCTATTCCACAGTTAAAATTTCCAGTATTATTATATAATGCTCTATGTCCAAAAGCGTCAGAACCACTACCACCACTTCCTTGACTATAAGCCAAGTTACCTACAGCGGTATTTTGTTGTCCTGATGTGTGATTTCTTAAAGCTTCACGTCCTATTGCTACGTTTTCATTTATACCACCACCATTTTCTTGAGCTTTAAAACCAATGGCAACGTTATTACTACCACCAGAATTTAAATCCATAGCTCTTCTACCTATAGCTACGTTGGCTGTTCCATTAGTATTTGCATATAATGCTCTAGCACCTATACCAACATTTTCACTAGCAATATTATTAGCCATAGCATTTGAACCCATAGCAACATTAGAGTCTCCAGTTGAATTAAACTGTAATGCGTTTTGACCTAAAGCAGAGTTAAAGTTACCAGACGTTATTGCTTGACCGCACTCGTCTCCAATACAAGTATTGTAGTCACCAGTTGTAAGACTATTTAATGCACTATCTCCCATTCCAGTATTTGTTGTGCCTACTGGAAAAGGACCATCCAGTCTTACGGTTCCTGTAGTAATATCTATAGAAGAAGGTGAACCACCTCCACCACCAGAAGCTAAAGTAATAGCTGAACCGTTAAATGTTAATACATCTCCATTAGAAGCACCACTCTGTAAACCTGGTATTCTTAAAGATGTGATATTAGAATCACCTAAAGTAATTTCATTATTAGCACTTACTGATGAAGGTTGAGCAAATTCACCTATCATTATGCAGTTATTACCATTAGTAAGGTTACTTCCAGCTTCACGACCTACTCCTATATTTCCATTTCCAGTAGTGTTTTGTAATGCACTTTTTCCAAGAGCAGTATTGTTCTGACCAGATAAATTTTGTTTTAGTGAGTCTGTACCAACAGCTGTGTTACGGTCAGCATTTTGAACAAAACTACCAGCATCTTTTCCAACAAATGTATTGTCTTCAGCTCCACCAGCTAAAATGTTTCCAGCGTTATTACCGACTGCAACGTTATTATTTCCATTTGGATGATTACCATCAAGTTTAATTGTACCATTCGATATGTTTAAGTTACCACTTCCTTGAATAGTATTTCCATTAAGATCTAAGTTTCCACCAAGTTGCGGTGTTGTATCGTTAACAACGTCTCCACCACCTAGATTACTTGTAAAGGTTCCAGAACCATTTGATGACACTATAGTGTTTCCACCAGCATCTTGTATTGTATTTACTTTGATTGTACTCATTATTTATTTTCTCCTTTAATGATTAAACACTTATAAAGTTATTGTAATTGACAACATCTAAACTACCATTACCGCCAACAGTTAAGACAACACCAGATGCTATTGTTATAGGACCATAGAGCCATTGATACTTTGTACTATCTGTTGTGATAGTTTGTGTTGTTGCGATGGTTTTTGTTTGTTCATTAACTAATCCAACGCTACTGTCATCTGCAGCTGTGAAATTAGTTCCATCATATTTAAGTATCTGTCCACTAGAAATCCCAGTAGTATCAACATCAGATAGATTGTTGATTGAAGCAGCAGCTATTCTAGCGTCTGCTCTAGCATTGGTGTAATAAAGATTTGTCGAACCTTCATTAAGACTATCTGTGTTTTGGTTATTAGTAGCATTGGTTGCAATGCCTCCTAATTTTGTATTTAAAGCAGTTGTGTAAGTTGCTGTTGTATTATCTAAAACTGTATTATGAGCTTGAACATCACTACCAATAGCAACACCTAAATTTGTTCTTGCAGTTCCAGCATTTTGCAAGTCAGATAAATTATTTGCTTTAGCTAAAAAAGTATTACCAGCAGCATAAGCATCAACCCATGTACTTCCTGTGTACACTTTCATTATTTCATCAGTTGTCGAAAAATAAAGACTTCCAGCAATAAGACTGTTACCATCATTATCAACTGTTGGATCTGAAGATTTTGCTCCTAAGTATCTGTCATCAAAATTAT
>CACJRE010000039.1 GCA_902595745.1 uncultured Pelagibacteraceae bacterium | reverse complement strand
ACTTAAATCGAGATGTCTTAATTACAATATTACCCTTACATCAAGTCAATCTCTCGAAATCACAAACAAAATATTAGATCAAAATTGTATGAATTTAATTCATGAACAATTAATAAATCATTATAGCACACCAGGTTTGTTATTGAGTTTAATTTATTTTGCTACTAAAAATAATTTGGATTTAAAGCAAATCAATTTAAAAGAACTGATTAAAAGAATTATTATGGAAAAAAAATACAAAAAAGATCAATTTATTAAATCTCAACTATACTTGTTAATAGAAATCTATTTTAGAAATAATGTATCTGTTAAAAATATTAAACTTTTAAAAATACAAAATTATTTTTTAAAAAAAATTAATAATACTAAAATCTTTAATTTAGATGATGAGTCAATATTAATGGAATTTGAAGACAGGGTATTAAATGCCTAAAACATTTTATATTACTACACCGATTTACTATCCATCAGCTAAACCACATATGGGACATGCTTATTCAAGTATAATTGCTGATTTTTTTGCAAGATTTAAAAGAATTGATGGCTTTGATGTTCAATTTTTAACTGGAACTGATGAACATGGGTTAAAAATTCAGCGTTCTGCGGAAAAACAAAATATTGAACCATTAGAATTTTGCAATCAAATTAGTAAAACATTTAGAGATCTCTCCCAAACTTTGAATCTAACTAACACAGATTTTATTAGAACGACTGAAGACAGACATAAAAAAACTGTTCAACATTTATGGAAAGAGCTTGAAAAAAATGATGATATTTATTTATCAAAATATTCTGGTTGGTATTCTGTATCTGATGAGGCTTTTTATAATGAAGATGAAATAGAAGATATAGATGGTATTAAAAGATCTATTTCTTCAAAATCTACCGTTGAGTGGATTGAAGAAGAATCATATTTTTTTAGACTGTCTAAATGGGAGAAACCTTTGCTTAAATATTATGAGACACATCCGAATTTTATAGCCCCTGAAAGCAAAAAAAATGAAGTTATAAGCTTTGTTAAAAGTGGATTAAAAGATTTATCAGTTAGTAGAAAAAGTTTTTCATGGGGAATTAAAGTACCCAGCAATAATGATCATGTAATATATGTTTGGCTTGATGCATTAACAAATTATATAAGTGCTTTAAATTACCCGAATACTGATGACGTATTATTCAAAAATTTTTGGCCAGCTTCAATACATTTAATTGGAAAAGATATTTTAAGATTTCATGCTGTATACTGGCCAGCTTTTTTACTAGCTGCTAAAATTGAATTGCCGCTAAGAGTTTATGGCCATGGTTGGATTCTTTCAGGGGATGAAAAAATGTCTAAATCAAAAGGTAATATTTTAGACCCAATTGAAATAATAGATCAATACGGTTTAGATCCATTACGATATTATTTGATTAAAGAAGTTTCTTTTGGAAACGATGGTAATATTTCTCAAGAAAGACTCGAAGATTGTATAAATAGTGATCTTGCTAATAATTTTGGAAATTTATGTCAACGAGTTACAGCATTTGCTATAAAAAATTGTGATGGAAAAATTCCATCTGAAATCAAGTTTCAAGATGATGACTTATTAATTTTAAATAAATTTAAAAACAATTTAGATAATATTAGGTCTAAGATAGATTGTCAAAATATTAATTTTTATATTGATTATATTATTAATTCTTTATTTGAAGCTAACAAATATTTTAACGATCAAGAACCTTGGAAAAAGAAAGACGATTTAACAAGATTAAATACAATTGTTTACACAACATTAGAAATAGTTAGAAAAATAAGTTTTTTATTGTATCCAATTATTCCAGAATCCTCTTTAAAGGCATTAAAGATTTTTGATATTGAAGAAAATAAAATAGAATTACATACTATCACTAACAATGAATATTTAACTAAAGGTAATAATTTAAATAAAATTGAAATACTCTTTAAAAAAATAGAAAAAAATAATGATTGATTCACATTGTCATCTAGATCATGAACCATTATTAAGCGACCTATCTAACGTCCTTATAAGATCAAAAAAAGTAGGTTTAGAAAAATTATTAACTATTTCAACTTCATTTGAAAGTTTTTCTAGAGTAAAAGAATTAGTTAAAAAAGATGAGATGATCTTTGGTACCATTGGTATTCATCCGCACGAAACCTCTACAAATATAATTACTTCAAAACAAATCATTGAAAATCTCAATAAAAATTCAAGAATTATTGGAATTGGAGAAACTGGATTGGATTTTTATTATAATAATAGTGAAAAAGACAGACAGATAAAAAGTTTTAAAGAACACATAGAAGCATCCATAGAAACGAATATTCCATTAATTGTACATTCAAGAGCCGCTGAAAAAGAAACATTTGAAATTTTAAATGATTATAAAAATGAAAAACTTAAAATTTTGATGCATTGTTTTACGGGATCAAATGAATTTTCAAAAAAACTAATGACTTTAAATTCTTTTTTTTCAGCTAGTGGTATTATCACTTTTAAAAACTCATTAGATCTACAAGACACTTTCAAATCTATTCCAATAGATAAAATCCTTATTGAAACTGATAGTCCTTTTTTGGCTCCTGTTCCTAAAAGAGGAAAAAAAAATGAACCATCATTTATTGATTTCACTGCTACAAAATTAGCTGAAATTAAAGATATATCTAAAGAAGAACTTATAAAAAAAACTACAGAAAATTTTAATAAACTTTTTTTTAATTATTAATTATGAAATTTATAATTTTAGGATGTGGTAGTTCAATGGGTGTACCTAGACCAGATGGTTTTTTTGGAAATTGTGATCCAAATAATAAAAAAAATTACAGAACAAGATGTTCAGCTTTAATTAAAACTACAGAAGAAAATATACTTATAGATACATCTCCTGATTTACGACAGCAACTTTTAAGACATAAAATAAAAAAGATAAATAAAGTACTATTTTCTCATTTACATGGAGACCAAACTCATGGGATAAATGATTTAAGATCTTTTTATATAAATAGTAAAAAACAAGTTGATGTTTTTGCTGATAAACATACTTCCAAATATCTTAAATCTACATTTTCTTATATATTTCAAAGTTATTCAAAAGAATATCCCGCAACACTAAAACTAAATAATTTGCCAAAAAAAATTTATACAAAAAATAATAGTAAAAAAATTGGTATCCAATCAATTGTGGTTGAACATGGTAAAGTAAAATCAAATTGTTTTATTATTAATAAAAAATTAGCTTATATAAGTGATGTGAGTAAAATTTATAAGAAAGATCATAAATTTTTTAAAAATCTTCAATACTTAATTATTGATTGTTTATGGTACAATTACCATCCATCACATTTTAATTTAGAAACTTCACTTGGTATAATTACGAAATTTAAACCTAAAAAAGCTATTCTTACAAATTTATCACCAGTATTAGACTATAAAGTACTTAAAAAAATGATCCCTAGAAACGTTATTCCTGCACATGATGGCTTAATTATTAACTTATAAGATATTTTCTATAGCTTTAATTAATTTTTTTGACATAGGTTTTGTGAAAGATGCAAATGTATCTTCAACTTTACCTTCTTTATTAATTAAAATTTTATGAAAATTCCACTTCGGTTCAGCTGATTTACCATAATTTTCCTTTGCCCATTTAAATAGTTCATGAGAATTTTTGCCTTTAACCTCAGTTAAAGTTGTTAGTGGAAAGTTAATATTAAAATTTACTTCACAAAATTTTTTAATATCTGCGTTATTATCTTTTTCCTGATTAAACGAATTAGATGGTACTCCAAGAACAATCAAACCTTTCGCCTTAAATAAATCCCATAGCTCCTGTAATTCATCATATTGTTTCGTAAATCCACAATAACTAGCAGTATTTACAATTAAAATAGCTTTATTTTTGTAATCTTTAAAATAAATTATCTCACCTGTTATACTTTCTATGCTGAAGTCATAAATTTTTTTTTCGTAATTTGCTGATACTGAAGTTTTAAAAAAAAACATAATTATAGATAATAAAATTATTACTTTTTTCATTTACTAGGTTTATTTGGTGTAAGTAATATTAAAAAATAACCAAATAAAGTCGATAATAAAGATCCTGTTAATACCCCAATTTTTACACCGTCAATATATTGCATATTTTCGACAAAAGCTAAGTTTCCTACAAATAAACTCATTGTAAAACCAATTCCAGTAAGAACTCCTACACCATAGAAATTGTACCAACTTGTGTCGTTTGGCATTTGAGCTACTTTTAATTTTATAGACACATAAGAAAATATAAAAACTCCTAGTTGTTTTCCTAGGAATAATCCTAGAACTATGCCTAAAGGAACTTTATCTAATAGCGAAGAAAAAGTTAACCCTTCTAAGGACACTCCTGCATTTGCAAATGCAAATAAAGGCATAATTCCAAATGCAACATATGGACTAATTGCATGTTCAATCTTTATTAATAAAGAAAAATCTTTTTCTTTTTTCCTGTGAGGAATAGTCATTGCTAACAAAACTCCAGCAATAGTAGCATGGATACCTGAATTATGAGTAAAATCCCATAAAAAAAGGCCGACAACTAAATAAGGTAAAAACTTTTTAATATTAAATTTGTTAATTAATAATAAAACAATAAAAGCTAACAACATCAAAATTAAATACTTAATGCTCAAATCTCCAGAGTAGAATAGGGCTATAATTACTATTGCTCCCAAATCATCAATTATAGCAAGAGCTGTTAAAAATACCTTTAGTGATAAAGGAACTCTTTTACCTAACAAAGATAAAACCCCTAAAGAAAAAGCAATATCAGTAGCTGACGGAATTGCCCATCCATTTAAAGTTTCACTATCACCTAAATTTATATAAACGTAAAATAATGCTGGAACTAACATTCCTCCTACAGCAGCTACTATTGGCAATAAAGCTTGCTTGATATTTGAAAGTTCACCTTGTAAAAATTCTCTTTTAATTTCCAAGGTGACGAAAAAAAAGAAAATAGCCATTAAAGCATCATTAATCCAATGCAATACTGATAATTTTAATCCAAAATTATTAATACCTATGAATAAATATTTATTTAAAGTGGCAAAATATAATTCTGCTAAGCCAGAATTACTTATAAATAAAGCAATTATTGCAGCAAAA
>CACJRE010000038.1 GCA_902595745.1 uncultured Pelagibacteraceae bacterium | reverse complement strand
AAATTTTTTTTAAAACATAATAAAGTTAAATTTTTATCAAATAACTTAATTGATGAAATAAAAACTCAAAAAAATTCGAATAATTTTCCTTTTTTTTCACTTAAAGATGAAATTGTTGGAGAAAGTAGGAAATCAAAAATTAATAAAATTGTAAATTACCTAAAAAAAAATAAAGCTGATAATTTATTTGTAACTGCTCCAGAAAATGTAGCTTGGATTTTAAACATAAGAGGTGGTGATGGTCCAAATAGTCCCTTACCAAATTCAAGATTAATCATTAATAAGTCAAAAAGAATATTTTTAATCACAAAGCTTCATAAAGTTAAAAATTTAATAAGACAAAAAATAATTAACAAAAATCAATTGGTATTTACAAATGATTTACCTAAAAAAATTTTAAGTTTGGTTGGTAAAAGTTTTATAATTGATAATAAATCTTGTTCAGTTTTTTATGAAAATATCATTAAATCTAAATTCAAAATTATTAAAAGAGAAGATCCAACTTATCTTTTAAAAGCCATAAAAAATAATACAGAAATAGAAAATATGATTAAATCTCATATTATAGATGGTGTAGCTCTAACGAAATTTATTTATTGGATTAAAAAAGTTAATAAAAAAAAGATTACTGAGGTTGATGCTCAGATTAAATTAGAAAAATTTAGAAAAAAAAATAACAAATATTTATATCCTAGTTTTGAAACAATAGCTGGAACTGCTGAAAACGGTGCTATAGTCCATTATAGAGCTAAAAAAAAAAGTTGCAGAACAATAAAAAAAAATGATCTGTTTTTGTGTGACTCTGGTGGTCAATATAAATATGGCACAACTGATGTAACAAGGACACTATGTTTTACAGAACCAAAATCGAGTATTAAAAATATTTTCACTAAAGTGTTAAAAGGACATATAGCCGTTGCGAATACTAATTTGAGATTAGATAATACAGGTATTAAAATTGATAAGAGAGCAAGAAAATATTTGAATGAAAGTAAATTAGATTATGCTCATGGTACCGGACATGGAGTTGGATTTTTTTTGAATGTACACGAAGGACCACAGTCAATCTCTAGAGTAAATAAAGTCAAAATCCAGGAGGGCATGATTTTAAGTAACGAGCCAGGTTATTACAAAAAAGGCTCGTATGGAATCAGAATAGAGAATCTTGTTTTTGTCAAAAAGGTTAAAAAAAAGATTGGTTTTGAAAATTTAACGCTTGCCCCAATAGAGAAGGATTTAATTAATTATAATCTTTTATCAAAATCAGAAAAAGATTATCTTTTTAAATATCATTTAGAGGTTTATTCAAAACTTTCGAAGTATCTTTCTCTTAATGAAAGAAAATGGCTAGCTAGCTATATTTAATATTTTCAAAAATTCATTTTGATTTAATATAGTAATCTGTAATTCTTTAGCCTTATCAATTTTTTTTTTTGTTGGTTTGTCACCAATGATTAAATAATTCAATTTTTTAGTCACAGTACTTACTGAAGTGCCAGAATTTTCTTCGATTAAAGATTTTATTTCTGCTCGACTAATACCATTTAACTTTCCTGTTACCATAAACGTTTTATTACTCAATATTCCTTTTTTATCTTTAGTAATAACATCTTTTACATATAAATTTTTTTGCAATTCATTAAGAATATTTAAATTAACTTTATTATCAAAAAAATTTCTTACTGACTTTAGTTGTGTTTCTCCTATTCCATCAATATCTAATATATCATCTTGATTCGTACTTTTTGAAAAACTTATAAACTTTGAAAATGATTTAAAATATTTTGATAAAATTTTTGCATTTTCTAATCCAATGTGTCTTATTCCCAATGAGTAAATTAATTTATCTAAAGAGATATTTTTTTTTTGATTGATAGAATATTTTAAATTTTCCATTGATTGTCTGCCCCACCCTTCGAGTTTTGCTATTTTTTCAAAATCTAATTTAAATATATCTTGAGGAAATTTAACCAAATCTAATTTCCAAAAATTTTCTACAATTTTTTTTCCAAAACCATCAATATTAAAAGCTTCTTTTGATACAAAATGTTTTAGCTTTTCTATTGCTATTTTTTCACATTCATATCCTTCGCTAGCACATCTTCTAACTGCATCTTCTTTTTTTGTGACATTGTTAAATTCTTTTATTGTTTTAGAACCACAAGATGGGCAATTTTTTGGAAAGATAAATTTTGTAGATTTTTTATCTCTCTTGGTTTTATCAACTGAGAGAATATGAGGTATTACATCTCCAGCCCTTTCAATAGTTGCTAAATCTCCAATTCTTATATCTTTTCGATCAATTTCATCTTCGTTATGTAGTGTTGCGTTAGATACAATCACTCCTCCAATATTAACTGGTTTTATTTTTGCAACAGGAGTTAAGGCACCCGTTCTACCAATTTGAATTTCTATATTAAGTATTTCAGAAATAGCCTTGTTTGAGGAAAATTTATGAGCAATGGCCCACCTTGGTGCATTAGCAACATTTCCAAGTCTTTTTTGTAGTTCGTAATCATTAATTTTATAAACTATACCATCTATATCAAAATCAATTTTCGTTCTGTTTTTTTCTATTTTGGAATAATTTATTAATAAATTATTAACTCCTGTAATTAATTTATTATGTGGGTTTGTTTTAAATCCCCAATCATTTAATTTTTGTAAAAATTCTACTTGGTTATTAATTTTTAGACCTTTTTCATAGCCAAAGGTATAGGCTATAAATTTTAAAGGAATCTTTTTAGTTTCATCAGAATTTTTTTGACGCAATGAGCCAGACGCAGCATTTCTTGGATTTGCGAATTTATGTTTTAAATTTTTAAAGTCACTATTTTGTATAAAAACTTCACCTCTAATATCAATTTCCTCCGGAAAGTCATTTGCGTGAATTATTTTTGGAATATCTTCAATTGTTGCCAAATTAGCTGTTATATCTTCACCTTCTTTTCCATCTCCTCTAGATAAACCAATTTTAAATTTTCCATTTTTATATATTAATGATGCCGATATTCCGTCTATCTTTGGTTCTGTACTATAAGATAAATTAAAATTTTTATCTTTAGATAAAAAATTTAATATTCTTTTTTCAAAATTAACTAAATCTTCTTTATCAAAAGCATTTGACAAAGATAACATGGGAACCTTGTGAGGCAATTTTTGAAAATTTTTAGATGGCTTAAATCCTACAGTTTTTGATGGTGAATTTTTAGAGTCTAAAAAAGAATGATTACTCTCTAAAATTAATATATCTTTTTTTAATTCATCATACTCTTTATCTGTTACTAGTGACTTGTTTGCGTCATAATAACTTTTATTATACTCAATTAACAATTTTATTTTTTTTATATAATCAGATAATAATTTTTTTTTGTTCATCTCAATTAAATAGAGATTTAAATTTTTCTAATATAGGGTTATCTTCTTTCTTGATATTTTTAATTTTATAATTTTTATTAAAAACAATAAAAGACTTTTCATACCATTGAGATGATTGATAATTATAACCCAATAAATTAGCATATTTTTTTGCCTCTGTTTCAATGCCAAGAATATAATAAATTTCAACCAGTCTATGAATGGCTTCCTCTACATATATTGTAGTCTCATAATTATCCACAACAATTCTAAATCTGTTTATTGCTGGGATCCATTTTTTTTTATCAAAGTAATATCTTCCTATGAACATTTCTTTACCAGCTAGAACTTCATTGATGAGATCAATTTTAAATGTAGCATCTGTAGCAAATTCTGACTCAGGATATTTAGATATTAAATTTCTAAAAGTTTTTTTGGCATTTACTATAGATTGAAGATCTTTTTTCTCATCAACAATCTGTTCATAGTAACATAATCCTAATAAATATTCTGCATAGGCAATATCTTTATGATTAGGATAAACTCTTAAAAATCGAATTAATTCAGCTATAGCATCTCCATAATAATTTTGAGAATAGTATGAATAAGCTGCCATCAATGCAGATTTTGGCGCATACTCTGATTGAGGAAATAAAATTTCTGCCTCATTAAATTTTTTGGCTGCGTATATAACATCACCAGCTTTAAGTTCTTTCAATCCTTCCTCATATGCTTCTATCATTTGAGATTCCAAATTTACTTCATTAATTTTAGATTTTTCAATTTCTTTTTTAGAACAAGAAAGACAAAGTAAAATGATTAAAAAACAATGAAAACAATTACGATAAGTCATAACTCGTTATACCTTTAATTTATATTTTTGAAAATATATGTTTAGCTTAAGCTATAGATTTTAATAGGTTTCTATTAATCAAAGTGTGAGGAAGATTTTTTTCTTTTATTTCAAGGATAGAGAAGTTTTCTTTGTTTTCAAATACTTTTCTCAATAATTGATTTGTTAGGTAATGTCCGCCTTGTGAACATTTAATTTTAGCAATTATTCTATAACCTGAAGTATAAAGATCACCAATGCAATCAAGTATTTTATGATTTACAAATTCTTTATCATTTCTTAAACCCTCTGGATTTAAAATTTCATTATCATTTACCACTATTGCATTTTGTAGACTTCCACCTTTGCCAAGTCCTTTTTTTCTGATTAACTCTACATCTTCAAATAAACAAAATGTTCTAGAATTAAAAACGTTAGTAAGGTCATCTTCAAAAACTTTTACTTTATTCTTTTGGTTTCCTATTATTTGATTTCCATACTTTAATTCAAAATCTATATCTAAACTCAATGTGGAAGGCTCTATTGAAATAAATCGATTACCATCTGAAAATTTTACTTCTTTATTAATTTTAATTACCTTAATTGGAGCTTCACTTACTTCAAATCCACATTTAATAATTTTTTCAATAAATTCTTTTGCAGATCCATCTAAAATTGGAACTTCTTCATTGTCAATTTCAATTAGTGCATTATCAATTCCTAAGCCAAATAATGCACCCATCAAATGTTCAATGGTTGAAATTTTAACACCAAACTCATTTTCAATTGTTGTATTGAGTAATGTATTTGTGACATTCATAAAATTTGGATAGACAAGATTATTTTGTTTGTAATCAGTTCTCTTAAAGACAATTCCAAAATTGGGCTCAGCTGGCTTAATGCAAATATTTACGTTTAATCCGCTATGCAGAGCAATTCCACTAAACGATACACTGCTTTTAATTGTTTTTTGAGTCAGATAAGACATTTAAGAAACTTTTAGTTTGTTTGTGATAAACTTAGAAAACAACTATTATTACTAGAAATAACAAT
>CACJRE010000037.1 GCA_902595745.1 uncultured Pelagibacteraceae bacterium | reverse complement strand
GACCTGGTGCTGGACCTGCTAAAAAATTATCATCCGGTGTATGTGTGATAGGTCCACAGATTATTCTTTTAATTCCAACATCTTTAAACTGAGGAATTCGATCCATTCCTTTTTCTAAGTGATGTTCTATTCTATCTAAATCAGGCTCTAACAATTCCATATCAAACTTCCAATCCATTCCATCTAAAGCCCAAGCAGCTACATCTTTTTCATATGGACCAATTAATAATCCTTTTCCTTCTTGTCTTAAGTAAGAAGAAGAGTCAGGATCTCTTACAACTGGTAATTCTTTATCAAGTTTTTCAATTTCTGGATGAGACTCAGTTACTAAATATTGATGAACCATATTTATACTTGGAACATTTTTAAGCCCTACCATCTGCGCAACCTCCGGACAAAAACTTCCGGCAGCATTAACTACATGTTCACAAATAATATCTCCTTTTTCAGTTATAACTTTCCATTCTCCTGAGTTTAGTTGTTCAATATTTGTTACACGATTTTTTCTATATATTTTTGCACCACTATCTCTTGCACCTTTTGCCATAGCGTTCGTAGTGCTTGTTGGATCAGTATACCCATCTTCAGGTGTATGAAAGGCTCCAAGTATTCCATCCAATTTTATAAACGGGTGATAATTATGAATTTCATCTGTTGATATTATTGATGAGGGAGAGCCAACAACATCTAATAATCCCTTTGTATAATCAAACCATTCAAGATCCTCTTTTTTATACGCAAGTCTTAAGCTTCCAGTTTCATGAAAACCAGTTGGTTGACCAGTTTCTTTCTCTAAAGATTTATAAAGATTAGTTGAATGTAAATGTATTTTTGCAAGATTTAAACTACTCAACATATGAGGGCATTGTCCTGCAGCATGCCATGTAGAACCAGATGTCAATTCACTTTTTTCAATTAAAACTACATCACTCCAACCCTCTTTAGTTAAATGATATAATAAGCTAACACCCATTATACCTCCACCAACAATAACTAATTTTGCGTGAGATTGAATTTTGTCCATATAATTTAGTTCAAATTATAATATATACATCATAATTAAAGATATAATTGATAGTAAATTCTTGTTGTGTCTTTTTTTTATTTTTTGAAAAAAAATTAATGTTCTTTTCTATACTTTGAATGGCAGGCTTTACAATTACTCCACATTAATTGTCCAATTACGCCTCTAACATTATCCGACTCTTCAATAACCGATGCAAGTTCAATCATATCAGTAGAAGATTTTTTCATTAACGAATTAAATTTATCTTTCTCTTCCCATATTAAAGGAGTTGCTTCAGTTTTGAATCCTTCTTTTGTATTTTTAGGAAATAACTCAATTAAAGTTTTATAATTTTCGCTCATTTCTAACATTAATTTTTTTGCATCATCAAATTCACCTCTAGCTGATAAAGATTGAACTTTTTTAGCGGTACTATAGTTTTTGCTGAATAAAGCTTTTCTATTTTTAATAATCTCTTCAACTGACTGCTCAGAATGAGCGTGTGTGGCTATAAGTATTGAAATTATTAAATACAAACTAATACCAATACTCTTTACAATATGTTTAATTAAGTAATGCATATTAGAAACACATTAACAGAGTATGGATTAATCTCAAAATTATTGCATTGGATAAGCGCATTGCTACTTTTTGTACAAATTCCACTTGGATTTTATTTAGTTAGTTTAGATTTTGGAACTGAGAGAATAACTTTAGAAAATATTCATGTGACTGCAGGTTTATCTATATTTTACTTAGTGATTTTAAGGTTGCTTTATAAAATATTTAATCCAACTCCTAAACTCGGACCCCGTGTATTTACTGGTCAAATATTTTTAGCCAAATTAAATCATGTATTGTTGTATGTGACAATTCTATCAATCACAATTTCAGGAATTTTAAAAAAATTATTTAATGGTGAGACATTTACAATCGTTTATCAAAAAATTCAAATTCAAGATAATTTTGAGTTAGGTGAATTATTTTATGACATTCATGTTATTTCAAACTATGTGTTAATAGGTCTGATTATAATCCACATACTTGCAGTGATAATTCATAAGTTATTTTTTGATGATAATTTATTAAAGAAAATGCTTTAATTATTTTTAATTACAAAACAGATCAACCTATCTTTGAATTTTAATACTTTTCCGTAATTTTTTTGAATTTCACTTATTCCATTATTTATTTGATTATTAGAGAGATTAAGAAGAGTGGAAATATATCTATTTTTTATCATTTGAAGATATTTTGTTTTCAAAATCTGTACATGAAAAACAAATTTTTTTATAACAATCTTGTTTTGATTTTTTAAAATTAGATTGAAGAGTTTTTCATCTTTTTTTAGCGAAATATTCAGCTTTTTGTTCATTAATTGAAATGCAGGTATTTCATTTTTCTTAGGATCTAAACTTAAAATGACAATTTTTCCATTGGGACTAAGTTTATTTTTACAGATAGATAACAGTTTTATGGCTTGTTTTTTTTTAAGTAAATGAATTGTTTGTTTTATCAAGATTAAATCAAAAGTAAGTTTTGTTTTTGATACATAAGATAATGCATCAATCTTTTTAAAAATTATCTTTTTACTTTTGTCTTTATGATTTTCTATATCTAAACCAATAGGTTTGTTGAGCAATCTTAATTTATTGGATAAATTTGCTAAAATTTTTCCTCTGCCACATCCTATATCTAAAATTCTAGAATTTCTGTTTAGCTTTACTTGATTTAGTATAAATCTATTGAAAGATTTAATGTATTTTTGTGATGACAACCAAGTTTTATTATCCCAGTTTTTTAAAGGACCCATACAGTATATTTAATTCATTAGTAAATTTATTTAAATAAAGTATTAAAGTTAAACTAATGCAAAAATCTTCAATCAAGTACATCTTAAAATTATCGATACCCATATTTTTTGCCAATCTAGCAGTCCCAATGGTTGGCATTATTGACACTGCATTAATGGGAAATCTAGGAAATCTCTCTTACCTTTCAGCAACATCCGTTGCAGCAAATCTATTTTCAATGATTTTTTGGAGTTTTGGATTTTTAAGAATGGGTACAGTTGGAATGGTATCTCAGGCAAATGGAAGAAATGATTATTCAGAAATCTTAAATATTGTTATTCGAAATCTTTTATTTGTTGCCTTAATTTCAATAATAATAATTTTACTTCAAAATTTAATATTAAATTTAAGCTTAAAGATTTTTGATTTATCTGAGACTACTAGAGACCTTTATGAGCAATATTTTAGAATAAGAGTTTATTCAGCACCAGGAGAATTAACATTATACATCATAACTGGATTATTTGTTGGACTACAAAAAACTAAGACTTCTAGCTTTGCTGTTGGATTTTTCTCTTTATTAAATATTTTAATAAGTATTGTTCTTGTTGCAATATTTGACCTGAATATTAAAGGGGTAGCATATGGAACCTTGTTATCAGCCTTAATCACATCATCAATTTTTTTATTTTATACATTCTTTTATTTGTCTAAATTTACAAAAATCAAAATTGATTTTGGGCAAATATTAAATCTAAATAAAATCAAAGATATTTTTAATATTAATCTAAATATTTTTATTAGAACAATATTATTAACTTTTTCTTTCTTATGGTTTACTTATCTTGGAACACAAATTGGTGAAGACTATGTTGCAGCAAACGCTATATTAATAAATCTTGTTTTTCTGTCTGCTTTTATATTGGATGCTTATGCATTTTCTACTGAAGGAATAGTTGGATATTCATTGGGTAGGAAAGATCTAAATCTTTTTAAAAATATTGTTAAAAATTCATTCATATTAAGTTCTGTATCTGGATTAATAATTTCAATAATCTACTTTTTTTCATATGAACAAGTAATAAATCTTATGTCTGACTTAGAAGAGATAAGAAAGCTTAGCTCATCTTATGCAATTTGGTTAATCATTTTTCCTTTAATTTCCTCATTTTGTTATCAATTTGACGGTATCTTTATTGGAGCTTCTCAAACAAAGGAATTAAGGAATGCAATGATATTTTCTGTTTTTAGTTATTTAATAATTTCAATATTTTTAACAAAATTACTTTTTAATAATGGAATTTGGATTTCTCTTTGTATCTTTATGATCTTAAGGGCTCTTTCTCTCTTTTATTATTTAGACAAAATTTATTTAAAATTTAAAAGCTAATTTTTTTTTATAAATATCAGCTCTGATTGACACAAGTATAATCAATAAAACTAAAGGAATACATGCCAAGTTAATTTCATTCCAACTAAATTTTAAGATAGAATATCCTGCAGTAAGGCTTGCAATGGATTGTATTGAAAAAACCAATACATCATTAAAACCTTGTACTTTAAATTTCTCACTTTCTTTATAACAAAGCACTAATAAACTTGTTCCTCCAATAAATAAGAAATTCCATCCAATGCCCAATAACACTAATGCGATTAAATAATTTATAAATGTTTGATCATAAAAACTTAAAAAAATACAAATTAAATAAATAAAAGCTCCAGAATATATAATCAATGAATGACCATATTTTTTAATTAATGTTCCTGTAATTAATGAAGGTAGAAACATTCCTATTATATGCGATTGAATAACAATACTTGTTGAACCTAAAGTAAATCCATGCATTTTATACATGCTAATTGGAGTTGCAGTCATAATAAATGACATTATTGAATATGCAAAAGCAGCGGTAACAATTGCTTGAAGAATTATTGGATTTTGTACTAATTCAAAATAGGATCTTTGATTGCCATTGACACTCTCTTTTGGTTTTGGGTTTTTGTCTGTTCTATAAAATAGTAATAAAAAAACTGGAATAATAGTTAGTACGGCTAAAGAAATATAAGATCCTGTGTAAAGATGATCTGAAATTATATCTTTTGTATAGTTTGCAACATTAGGACCTATCAATGCTGAAAGAATTGTTGCAAGCAACAGAATAGAAATAGCTCTAGAACTGTCATTTTTATTAACTGTTTCAGCAGCTGCAAATCTATATTGATGAGTAAAAGCAATCCCTGTGCCAATTACAAAACACGAAATACAAAACAAAACAAAATTTTCTGTATAAATTGAATAAGCGCCAAGTAGTGAAGCTAAACTTGAGTATGTTGAAGATAATATAAATCCTTTCTTTCTTCCAATTTTACTCATAATCTTTGCTGCAAAAAAAGAAAATACTGCGGTTCCAACAATTGATAACGATGTTGGAAGTGTCGCCAATGAAGCTATTGGAGATATTTTTAATCCTACAATTCCACTTATAAAAACTGTTATGGGTGGTGCCGTAAAAGAAAAAACTTGGCAAATAGTTAGAATAATTAAATTTTTATTGAGCACTTTGTTGTTTAATAGTTATTTTGAATTGTTAATGACAAGCAATTCCAAATTTTTTTAATTGCCAATAATTATAGGGCCAAGGCGTTAAAAAACCTACTATTAACATAATTGGAACTACCCACCAGGTTAACATAGCTCCTCCAGTTAAAAGATAATCTGTTAAATTCATTGCAACTTCCATGCTAATCATTGAAATAAAGCTCATTCCTAACGCAGTTTTTAAAGCATTTTGGAATTTAAAATTTTGTTTCATTAAAATAATTGTTTCCAAAATTATACTTGTAATTAAACCGTTAATAATTGCTAAAATCATTATTCCAAGAATTGGAAATGGTATTTTAGATAATTGAAAAAACAAAATTGTTCCAAAATCACCTATTGAACAACCTGCAACACACCATAAAGTATTCTTAGCACTTGTTTTCCAAGTGTGTTTACAAGACCAATCAAATGTAGAGGAGTTCATAATTATTTGATAATAATATTATATGATTTTTAAACAAGTATTTGACACTAAAACGTCTACTTATACTTATTTAATTGCTTCGGCAAAAGGTCGCGAAGCTATAATAATTGATCCTGTAATTGAAAATGTTGATGATTATATCCAACTATTAAAAGATCTTGATCTACAACTTGTAAAAGTGATTGATACCCATATTCATGCTGATCACGTAA
>CACJRE010000036.1 GCA_902595745.1 uncultured Pelagibacteraceae bacterium | reverse complement strand
ATTATAGTTTTTTTTATCATTTCACTCATTCCAGGAGATCCAGCAACAGCAATACTTGGTTCGTATGCAACACCAGAGAATGTAAAATTACTTAATGAACAGCTAGGTTTAGATAAGGGCTTGGCTCAAAGATACTTCATTTGGCTGGGTAATTTAGTTCAGGGTGATCTTGGAAGATCGTTTGCTTTAAATCGACCGGTGTTGGATGAAATTTTAGAAAGATTTAATGCTACATTAATTTTATCAGGGACTGCATTTATTTTATGTTCTGTTGTTGGGGTTTTAATTGGAACAATCTCTGCATTTAAACAATACACAATTACAGATAAGATAATCACTTTTACTGTTTTAACTGGAATTTCATTACCATCATTTTTTTTAGGAATGATGATGATTTTACTATTTGCAGTTAATCTTCAATGGCTACCTGTATCAGGAATGTATGCAATTTATGGTGGGGGTGATTTTTTAGATTTAATTCATCATTTAATTATGCCTGCAATAGCACTTGCATTAGTTGCAACTGGCGTAGTTGCAAGAATAACAAGAAACTCTGTTTTAGAAATACTTAGACAAGACTACATTAGAACAGCAAGAGCAAAAGGAGTTAGAGAAGGAAATGTACTTTTTAAACATGTTTTAAGAATTGCAATTGTCACTATTCTTCCAATTTTAGGTTTACAGGCTGGATTTGTTTTATCTGGATCTGTTTTTATTGAAATTGTTTTTCAATGGCCAGGTGTTGGAAGAATGTTGGTTGATGCAATTTTAAAAAGAGATATTTTACTTGTTCAAGGTGGTGTCATGTTTGTTGCTGCTTGTTATGTATTGTTCAATATCGCAGTTGACTTGTTACAAAGATATTTAGATCCTAGGATTAAATGATTAATTTTTTAAAATTAATTTCAAGAAACAAACTTGCTTTATTTGGTGGGATTTTATTAATTATAATTTTTGTAGTTTCATTTTTAAGCCCTTTGTTGCCATTAAAAGATCCTGATGTCATTAAAACCAGTGATAGATTTCTTTTACCCTTTTCAGAAGGATACTTACTGGGTACAGACCACTTAGGTAGAGATTTATTATCAAGATTATTATGGGGAACCAGATTAAGTTTATTGGTTGGAATATCAGCAGCTTTAATTTCAGCAACCATTGGATCAATACTTGGAACTATTGCTGGTTTTTATGGAAATAAAACTGACAATGTTATTATGCGTGTCATTGATGTCTTAATGGCATTTCCTTATATTTTGTTAGCACTTGCAATAGTTGCAGTTTTAGGCCCCGGTCTTTTTAATGCTATGATTGCGGTTGCTTTAGTTAATATTCCTTTTTTTGCAAGAAATATCAGAGGTGTCACTGTCACGATTGCTAATAAAGAATTCATCGATGCTGCAAGATTATCTGGGATGAGTAATTTTAAAATAATTGTTTATGAAATTTTTCCAAATATTCTTCCAGTAATAGTTGTTACAATTTCAACGACCGTTGGGTGGATGATACTAGAAACAGCAGGGCTATCTTTTTTAGGCTTAGGTTCACAACCACCTCAAGCTGATTTAGGTTCAATGCTTGGAGAAGGAAGAAGTTCACTAATTGTAAATCCTCATACTTCATATGTGCCAGGCGCTATGATTTTTTTAATTGTTATTGGTGTTAATTTATTTGGTGATGGTATTAGAGATGCATTAGATCCAAGGTTAAGCAAAGGAGAGTTAGTTAAACCTCAGCCTGTTACACAAATTAAATTAGATAACAATGTCGAAAATAACAACAATTCTTTTTTATCAGTAAAGAATTTAACTACAGCTTTTAATTTTAATAATAAATTAAATCTAGCGTCTAAGGGCGTTTCGTTTGATATAAAAAAAGGAGAATGTTTAGGATTAATTGGTGAAAGTGGTTCAGGAAAATCAGTAACTGCATTATCAATTACTTGTCTTGTTGCCTCTCCTCCAGGAGTAATAGTGAATGGATCAGTAAAATTTCAAGGTAATGATATTTTAAAAATGAACTATGAACAAATTAGAGAGTTAAGAGGAAATAAAATTTCATATATTTTCCAAGACCCTCTATCAACTTTGCATCCCTTAATAAAAATTGGAAAACAACTTGAGGAAACTTTTATCGAGTACAATCACCAGAAAAATAAAGAAGCTGTGTTAAAGGGAAAAGAGTTATTAAAGTTAGTTCAAATTCCTAATATTGAAAATGTATGGAATTCATATCCCCATGAACTATCTGGTGGGATGAGACAAAGAGTTTCTATTGCAATGGCATTAACTAATGATCCAGAATTAATTATTGCAGACGAACCAACAACTGCTCTAGATGTAACAGTTCAAGCTCAAATATTATCATTACTTGATACTTTAAGAAAAGAAAGAGGGTTATCAGTTTTATTTATCTCACATGACTTTGGGGTTGTTTCACAAATTTGTGATCGTGTGATTGTAATGTATGGAGGCCAAATTGTTGAGGAAGGTAAAACAGAAAATATAATGAGTAAACCAAGACATCCTTACACAAGTCAGTTAATGGAGTGTGTTCCTCATATTGGATTTGGTAAAAGAAAACTTCTAACAATATTAGGCAGTCCCCCATCAATTACATATAAAAAGGAAATTGGATGTTCTTTTGCTAGTCGATGCTTAATTAAAAAAGATAACTGTCTAAATGAAGATATCAAAATAGTTCGGAAAGGAGATAGTGAGGTTAGATGTTTATATCCTCATGAATGATATAATGGACATTTTATCTGCAAATAATCTCTCAAAATTTTATTCAAAAAATAAAGGTTTATTTAATAAACAATCAATAAATCTTAGAGCAGTAAATAATATTAATATTAATTTAAAAGCAAAAGAGTCACTTGGAATAGTTGGTGAGTCTGGTTGTGGTAAATCAACATTAGCAAAAATGTTAGCAGGATTAATTGCACCTACTTCTGGTGAAATAAAAATACAAAACAAAGGAATAAATAATTATGAAAAGTATGAGTTGCCTAATCATATTCAATACATGTTCCAAGACCCAATCAGCAGTCTCAATCCTAGAAAAACAATCTATCAATCTTTAGCAACACCATTAAAATATCTTAGAAAGCTTGATGACAAAGAAATTGAAAAAGAGATCAAAAGTATAATTAAAGAAGTTAATCTAAAAGAAGAATTTTTAAATCGTTTCCCACACGAATTTTCAGGAGGCCAAGCTCAAAGAATTGGTATTGCAAGAGTATTGCTCTCTAAAGCAAAAATTATTATCCTAGACGAACCAGTTTCTGCCTTAGATGTTTCGGTTCAGTCACAAATATTAAATTTATTAAATGATTTACAAAAAAAATTTGAATTATCTTATATTGTTATCAGTCATGATCTTGCTGTAATAGAAGCTATATGTGACAGAATAATGGTTATGTATTTTGGAGATATAGTTGAAAAATCTGATGCCAAAAAATTATTTCAAAATCCTTATCATCCATACACAAATTTACTTTTAAAAAGTGTACCTATAAAAAATCAAAAAATTGAAATTCAAAGTTTAATTGAAACAGAGTTACCTGATCCAATTAATCCACCTAAGGGATGCTCATTCTTTTCAAGATGTGAAAATAAAGCTGAAAAATGTAAAGATATCAATCCTTCGGAAACTGTTAAAGGAAACAGAAGATTTAAGTGTTTTTTTCCAAACATATGATGCATATGTATGTTTGTATTTAATAACATTGCTTTCTATTTATTTGATTAATTAATTCTTTATTTTATGTGAATAATCTAAGATTAAAAAAAAATAGAAAATAAATTTATATCTTTTGAATTAAAGAAGCGTTGTTATTTGTGGGCTTATTTACATCCTTTGAAACTTCATGAAAAATAAGATCTGGTGTTTTACGCTCATTTAAAAAAGCTGAACCTTGTAACTCTAAATTTAAATATCTATTAATATCTGTTTGATTAATGATAACCGGTTGACGGTGATGTATTTCAGTATTGTTATCTCTTGCTTCTTCGGTAATTAAGCAAAATTGATCTTCTTCAAAAATACCTGCAAAAAATATGGGGTTTGTGTCTTTTCTATTAAAATAATAAGGAGTTTTTTCTTTCTCTTCTCTCTTCCATTCATAAAAACCATCTGCAACTGCAACACATCTATTGTTTTTGATTAGTTTTTTAAACGAAACTTTCTCATCAATGGTTTCTAATCTTGCATTAATTAGTGCTTTAAAATCTTTATCTTTAGCCCAACCCGGGATTAAACCCCATTTAAGAGCCTCTAATGTATTTCCATTTTTGTATTTTTTAATAACCGGAAGCTTTTGATATGGGTGGGCGTTATAATTTTCAGTATCTTCTACTTGAATTGCAGATTTAACTAACTTGCTTGTTTTTGTGACCGGATTTTTAACCACATATCTTCCACACATACTTTTAGTTTAGCAAATAGAATAGATTAAGTCGATACGATGGTTTTAAGCATATTGTCCTGCAACATAACCAGAAGACCAAGCCCATTGAAAATTATATCCACCTAAGTGTCCTGTTACATCCACAACCTCACCAATAAAAAATAAATTTTTATGTTTGTTCGACATCATTGTTTTTGAAGATAGTTCTTTGGTATCAACTCCTCCTAAAGTGACCTCTGCAGTTCTATACCCTTCTGATCCTGTTGGATTAATTAGCCAAGAATTTATATTGTCACTTAGTTGTTTTAAAATTTTATTTGATAATTCAGAAATATTTCCACTTACTTTATTTTCACTACAGATAATTTGAGCTAATCGTTTGGGTAAAATTTCACTTATAATGTTTAAGATGTCAAATTTTGGATTTAACTTTCGTTTTTCTTCTAATAATTGATACACATTTAATTTAGGAGATAGATTGACTTTAATATGATCTCCTTGTTTCCAGTAAGATGAAATTTGTAATATTGAAGGGCCACTTAAACCACGATGTGTAAATAGCATTCCTTCTTGAAATAAAACTTTATTAAATGAGACTATCGCTTCAACTGAAAGTCCGGTTAATTCTTTGCACATTTCTAATATTTTTTCGCTAAACGTTAATGGCACTAATGCAGGTAAAGTTTCAATAATATTGTGATCAAATTTCTTAGCAATCTCATAACCAAAAGAAGTAGCTCCAATTTTTGGAACTGATAATCCTCCTGTTGCAACAATCAACGACTCTGATGAATAATTGTCTGTTTCAGTTGAAACAAGATATTGATCATTTTCTTTATCAATATTTTTAATTATAAATTCTTTTAAAATAATAACATTTGCTAACTCACATTCTTTAAGTAACATCTCAACAATTTGTTGAGCACTATGATCACAAAATAGTTGTCCTAATTTTTTTTCATGAAATTTAATTTCGTACTTATTGATTAAATTGATAAAATCATTTTGAGTATATTGACTTAAAGCTGATCTTACATATTTTGGATTTTGAGAAAGAAACTTATTAGGGTTAGTGTTAATATTAGTAAAATTACATCTGCCCCCACCTGAAATTCTTATTTTTTCACCAATTTTTTTATAATGATCAACGAGCAAGACTTTTCGACCACGTTTACCAGCTTCAATAGCACTCATCATGCCAGCTGCACCTGCTCCTATTATTATAACATCATATTTATTATTCATGATTTTTTTAAATTTAATCTGAAAAATTTACTTTAATTACTAAATTGATTGTCTTTTAATTAACTCTTCAATTTGTTCAATCATTACCTTTGGTGACTCTAGTGCAGGATAAATTTCTTGTGCCTTTTGATAACTTCTTTTTGCCTTATCGTAATTTTTTAACTTTATATTAACCATTCCCTGTCCTGCTAAAGCTCCAAAATGTCTTTCTTCTAATTCTAGTACTTTATCAATATCATCTTGAGATTTTTGAAACTCACCAATCATATAAAAAACCGTTGCCCTTTTATTCCAAGCCTCTGCCCAAGAAGGATCTAATTCAATTGCTTCACTAAACACATTGATGGCTCTCTTTAATTGTCGATCTTGAACTAATCTTGATCCCTCATCTAAAAGTGATGTCAGTTTTTGATCTGAGGGATGAGTACTCCACAGTGTCCAAATTTGTTGTGCAATTCTTGTAGATAAAGATGGAATATTTTTTTTTAATTCTAAGAATAATTTATCCAACTCAATATCTCTATCATTTGCACTTAAGGATGAGGTTGAAAGAAATAAGATAATAATGGATAGAATCTTCTTCATTAAAAAACGATAACAAAAAAATAAAATGAAGTCTTTATAGATTTTCTAAGATAGCTTTTTTTAGAGTGTTACCAATGAT
>CACJRE010000035.1 GCA_902595745.1 uncultured Pelagibacteraceae bacterium | reverse complement strand
GCCATCAATTTCTAAGATTATATCGTTATTTTTAAGCCCTCCTATCATTGCGGGACTGTCTTTTTGAACCTCGTTAATAACGGCTGGAGTAAAATCCTTACCAATAAAGGTATAAATACAAAAGAATATTGCTATAGCTAATATAAAATTAGCTAAAGGACCACCAAAAACAATTAAAGCTCTTTGATAAAGAGGTTTTATTACAAATAACTTTTCTTGATCCTCTTTATTATATTGTTTTAAAATTTTTTCATGATCTGCTTGTGAAAATACATTACGGTCGCCAAAAAACTTAACGTATCCTCCAAGTGGGATCCAACAAATCTTCCACCTAGTTCCTGATTTATCATTCCAACCAAATATTTCTTTACCAAAGCCTATAGAAAAATCAGTAACTCCTACACCGTATTTTTTTGCAAAATAATAATGTCCATACTCGTGAATAAATACAACAACTAGTATTAGAATTAAAAATGGGATTATATACGTTAGCATAAATATATATTTTAACTAATTATCAGTTAATCACAACCTTACAAAAATCCTTAAATTTCAAACAATTTTAAAATAATCAGTCTCCAAGTTCTAAGTAACTTGTAAGATAATTTTCATTGTTATCATCATAATTACTAACAATTATTATTCTTTGATTAATATTATCTCTCTTCACACATATTTGTCCGAGGTCACAATTTGGTGCATTTAAATTCTTATTTGTTGCCGCATCTTCATCTCTATCATAAACATTTTTCCACTCCATTGTATCGTTAATATGTAATATGATTATATTTCTGAGTAACCTTAAATTTCTTTTGGTTGGATCTGTTATTCTATAACATTGATCTTCGTTAACATTTGCTAAATAAACTTCTTCATTAATATTACATTTTTCAAATTCAGCTTTAAAAAATTTAACAATCATATCGTGACGTGATTTGATTGTATTTTTTTTTGCATTTGAAGTGTAACCGCTATATGCAACAATACCTACTGCAGCTAATATTCCTATGATAGCAACTACAACAAGCAGCTCAATTAAAGTGAATCCATTTTTTGTCATAAATTGATGATAGAAAATTAAATCATTAAATATTAAACTTATCCTTAATTCTATAAAACCACACTGCTAATTTGAAATAAAATACTCTTAATTGTGGGAAAATAAATTTCTTAGGTAAACCTTTGTAAATTAACGAGATATCTAAATCTTTACTATTTGATGAAAAAACTAACTTAGACAATTGTTTTCCAGTCCAAGGTGCTGCACTAACCCCTACACCGCTATATCCAAATCCATAATAAATTTCTTCATTATCTATTTTACCAATTGAAGGGGTAAGCTTTTGAGATAATGCGATTAAACCTCTCCAATTATAATCAATTGTAACATTGCTCCATTTAGGAAAAATGTTTTTTAAAAATTTTTCCATATCATTAGCTCTGTTTTGATTTGATTGATCGCTTCCTTCAAAATCACCTCTAGTTCCAAATAAAATTCGATTATCAGGTAACTTTCGATAGTAATATAAAAGGTTTTTTGAATTAGCTATTGGGGCATAAGTATTAAAGTTATGTAAGCTAAGCTCTTCATCTGTAAGTGGTCTTGTTACAATAATATTTGAAATAACAGGCAATACTCTTCCGTCCATTTCTGGAATTAATCCTTCCTGATAAAATCCATTAGTTGCAACAATAATTTTTTTTGTTTTTATTGAGCCTTCACCGGTTCTTAAAAGATAAGAACCATTTTCTTTATCAATTTTATCAACTTTTGTGTGCTCATGGATTTTTAATTTTTTAGACAAAGCATGTTTTGTAAGGCCGTTTACAAATTTTAAAGGATTGATTGCAAATCCAGGTTTATAAGAAAAAGCTCCAAATTGTTCATTTCCACCATGACCTACTTCATCAAATTCTTCTTTAGTATAAACTTTAGTCTCAATTCCAAATTCAGATTTATAAACTTCAGCTTGTTCTTTGATTTGGTCAAATTTGTTTTTATGATGAGCTACAACAAAATTATTTTCACCAGTTACATCACAATCAATATTATAATTATAAATTAATTCTTTAGTATAATTAGCTCCTTCAACAGAATTCTTAAAAAATTTTTTAGTTTCTTCTTTTCCATAAACAGATTGCATTTTTTTATAAGACATCTTGCTTGGAGGTAGACAACAAAATCCTGCATTACGAGAAGAAGCGCCCCAACCTACTTTTCCAGCCTCAACCAAAACTACATCTAAATTATAATTTTCAATTAAGTTAATTGCACAGAGTAAACCCGTATAACCCCCACCAATTACTACAATTTCTGAGCTAATATCTTTTTTAAGTTTATCTAAATTTAAATTCTCACTTGAAGTCGCTTCCCAGTAAGTGCTAACAGGTTTATTGAACTGATAAATATCTGAATGATAGACATTTCTCATTGTTTGCATAATCACGGTATTATATTTTTAACCCCAGGTAAACAAATTTCACATAAAAAATAATTTGAATTTAACTATTTAAGAGTTCCTTGAAGAACATATTTTAAGATACGAACAACCTGTTTTTGATCTGAAGCAACTGCTGAAGCTGCAGCGTCTACTTCCTTAAGGGCGTGTTGATGGTCATCACTATGAATAACTATAATTGACTTATTTAATGCAGATGCAAATCCTGCATCAAATGCTGCATTCCATTGTTTATATTTTTCACCAAATTTAACAACAACCACATCGCTTTCTTTAATTGATTTTTTAGTTCTAATTGAATTGATATTGGCTCCTTTTCGATCTTTCCAAAAATTTTTCTCTTCCGGTCCTAAAATTTCAACTCCACAATCATCAGAAGATGCATGATCTGTTACAGGAGATGAAAATTGAATATTTAAATTTTGTTTTTTGCATTCATCAATAATTTCATCACGCCAATTTGTGTGAATTTCTCCTGCTAAATATACTTTCAACATCAATACCTCTTATTTAATCAATTAAAATTAATTAAAAATTTTTCAATAACTTTAACTGCTATTTGCATATCCTTTTCGATAGTAAATTCTTTTGGATTATGACTTAAGCCTTTTTGGCTTCTTACAAAAAGCATTGAAATAGGACATAAATCAGACATTGCTGATGCATCGTGTGTTGCTCCTGACATCAATATAAATGGATTTAGTTTTAAATTCTGAAATGATTTTTTAAGTTTACTCATCATTTTCTTATCACAACTAACAGCACTTTGATCGTAAGTTTTATTTAAATTAAATTTAAGACCTCTTTTCTTACAAATTAAACCAATTTTTTTTGAAATCTCTTTTTCAACTTTTTTTCTTTTTTTGTCATCAACACTTCTACATTCTACAAATGATAAAGATTTTGCGGGAATAGCATTTACACTATTTGGTCTATTCTCAATTGATGCCATCGTAGCTAAAAAATTTTTATTTTTTTTAGCTAAATTTTCTACAGTGTTTATAACTTCTGCAGTTGCTGCTAATGAATCTTTTCTAAGATTCATTGGTGTAGTTCCTGCATGAGATGCATAACCTTCGATTTCAAGTTTAAATCTAGATATTCCAGAAATACCATTTACTATTCCAACTGCTAAGTTTTTACTTTCTAGAACTGGTCCTTGTTCAATATGAACCTCAAAGAAACCTAACAAATCTTTTTTATTTTTTTTTAATGAGTTAATTTTTGATGGATTACATCCAAAACTTTTTAAAGCTTGTTCAATAGAAATATTATTTTTGTCTTTAAGTTTTAAATCTTTTTTATTAAATGTTCCTGCTAATGATCTTGGTCCCATTAATGCTGTTGGAAACCTAACGCCTTCCTCATCTGCAAAAGCTAAAATTTCTACATTAAAAGGTAAAATAATTTTTTTTTTCTTTAATTCTTTTAAAGCTAAAATTGGAAGTATCACTCCCATGATACCATCATATCTTCCAGAGTTGTAACCACTATCTTGGTGTGAACCTATCAATAATGTTTTAGCATTTTTTTTAGGACTGACGTATTTACCAATTAAAGTTCCAGCTGCATCTAAACTAATTTTTAATCCAGCATCACTCATCCATTGTTTTAAAAGATTGTTTGCAGATTTATGTTCCTTAGTAAAAGGTAATCTCGTTACTCCTTCTGCAGGTTTTGAGCACTTAGCAATTTTTTCTATATAATTTTGTATAATCATTTATTTAGTTGGAAGTTTTTTTAACCACTCTTTATATTTAGTTTTATTAGTCAATTTTAGAATTTTTTCTAGTTTTACCAATGGATTTGTATCATGATCAACTCTTATATTTAGTGGTGGATTGTTTTTTTTAAAGACCAGTAATGCAGCAGACATCAATCCTCTTTTGTCGCTGCCAAACTTTTTGCCTATTTTAAGAGCTTCTAGCAATGTCTTGGTTAATGGTTCATTTTTAAACTTAAAATTATCCACAATTTTATTGATCACTTTATCGTTGGACAGCATGTTTCCACTTACAACTAAATTTGGCATAACGATATGACTGCAATAATTTATGTTTTTATTTCCTGTAAATGAAAAACCTTTGCCAGATATATTTAAACAAGCAACTTGTCTGTAATGTTTTTGCTTATCATTTTTGATAACTTTATTAGTTGCTGTTGTTGGTGAATATTTATTTAGATTATTTAAAATGTTTTCACCCCAAATAGTGCTTGGATAAAAACCTTGTGATGCTGTAACACCTTTTTTTATATCTCCTCTTAAAACCCATCCTCCTACACAAAGATTTCCTGTAGCAGCAGCACCACCTATTTCACCCGTTTTTGGGTTTCTAGCTAAAATTGAAAATGTCATAACATAAATAGCCTACTACAAAATTACTTAATTTTACTATTTTTTTTAACTAGAAAAAAACTGAAATGAACAATTGATTGGGTTGAATTCAAAATTATCAGTTGTTAGGCTTTATTTATAATAAATATAACGATGGAGATAAAATGTTAAAAAAGTTAAGAACGTTTTTTATTAGTCTTTTATCATTAGTTTTCATAACTGGTTTTACAGTTGCATCTAACGCCAAAGTATTGGTGGTAGGTCAAATAGCAGAGCCAAAATCTTTAGATCCAAGTACAGTTACTGCTGTAAATGACTTTAGAATAGTAATGAATATCTATGATGGACTTGTAAGATATACAGACGGAAAATTAGAAGTCGAACCAGCTTTAGCAAAAAGTTGGGATATAAGTAACGGCGGTACAGTTTATACATTCAATTTAAGATCAGGAATTAAGTTTCATGATGGATCAGCCTTTAATGCTGAAGCAGTGAAGTTTAATTTTGATAGAATGTTAAACAAAGATCATCCTTATCATAATACAGGACCTTTCCCACTATCTTTCTTCTTTTCAGCAATCAAATCTGTTGATGTAGTAAATACTAATACCGTTAAGTTTACATTGAATGAGCCCTACGCTCCTTTTTTATCTAACTTAGCGTATCCAACAGGTTTAATTGTTTCACCAGCAGGTGTTAAAAAACACGGAAAAGATTTTGGAAGAAATCCTTCTGGTACTGGTGCATTCAAATTTAATGAATGGAAATCAAATGAAAGAGTTGTTGTAGACAAAAACTCTGGTTATTGGGATGGAAAAGCTGGAACAGATGCAGTTGTTTTTAGACCTATAACTGATGCTAACACTAGAGTTGCTGAAATGCTTTCAGGTGGAATTGATATGATGGTTGAAGTTCCTCCTGCATCATTAAGTAAATTTGGTGGAAGTAAATTTAGCGTAGTTGAACAAGCTGGACCTCACGTTTGGTTCTTGATCTTAAATGCAAAAGAAGGTCCTTTTGCTAATAAGAAAGTAAGACAAGCTGCTAACTATGCAATTAACAAACAAGCAATTGTAAATGACGTGTTAGAGGGAACAGCTGCAATAGCTGCTGGACCAACACCTCCTGCATTTGCTTGGGCGTATAACAATAGTTTACAACCATATCCTTATGACCCTGCTAAAGCTAAAGCTTTAATTAAAGAAGCAGGTGTTGAAGGTGCAAAACTTACTTTCTATGTTACTGAAGGTGGTTCTGGAATGTTGGATCCCGTTGCAATGGGAACTGCAATACAAGCAGATCTTAAAGCTGTAGGTTTTGATGTTGAAATCAAAACTTTTGAATGGAACTCATTCCTAGGTGAAGTAAACCCAGGTTTAGAAGGAAAAGCGGACATGGCAGAAATGGCATGGATGACAAACGATCCTGATACACTTCCATTCTTAGCGCTAAGAACAGAATCTTGGCCTGACAAAGGAGGATTTAACTCTGGATATTACTCAAACCCTAAAGTTGATGATCTTTTAAATAAAGCGAGATCATCTACTGACCAAGCAGAAAGAGCAAAATTGTATCAAGAGATGCAAGAAATTGTTCAAGAAGATGCTCCATGGGTATTTGTTGCTAACTGGAAA
>CACJRE010000034.1 GCA_902595745.1 uncultured Pelagibacteraceae bacterium | reverse complement strand
AGTTTTTTCTTACTTTAAATTTTTCTAATAAATCGTTTTCAATATTTTTAAAATTTACTTTTTCATATGGAGATCCAAACATAGAACTATTAATTTGAATATTTAGTAAAATTCTATACCCTTTTTTTACAACTAGACCTTTATGAAGACCTTTAGTATCCTCTATTATTGAAGTGCCAGCTTTCCCAGTTATTTTTATTTCATCTTGGATCAAGCGGTTTATATTTTTATTATGGTCTTCAATTCTCACATAGCCTTTTGATCTTAAGTTAAAAGGAATTGCATTATTTTTATGACTTTTTTTTATAAAACAATGAGGACCATTCTCAATTCCCACATCATTAACATAAGTTAAGAATTTCAACCATTTTGGTTTATCTAAATCAAAATGATATAACTGTGCAGCTTCTCCATCAGGTTCTTTATTAAAATTCGTACTTATAGATAATGATACATGATCAAATATTGGTTCTGCTCCAAAATACTTACGTCCTATATCGTAAATTTCATTCTTGAGTAAAATTTCTTGAATTATCTTTTGATTAATCAAAAAATTTGGGTCAACTGAATACATTACAGCTTTGGGATTCTCTGGATTAAATTTATACTTTTTAGGCTCAGTATTTTTTTTTTTAACTTCACCATCCATTTGCCTTAGACTAAATTCATAGTTTATAAGTATTTTTTTTATTTCCTCAATTTCATAAAGGTTTAGAAAATTTTCTTTTACAAATAATCCGTTTTCATTTATATTTTTTAAAATTTCACTGTAATCCTCATCATTATAATTAATGATTTTGGCTATTCTTTTTTTTGTTAAAATATTAATAAATTCTGTAACTATACCTCCAAATAAGTAAAACAACCTATGCATTGATTTATAAGAAAAATAAGGAGTTTTTTTTGATATTTTATAAACACAAATACCCATAAATAAGGAAATCAAATCTAAAGGAAATATCAAAATATACATCAATGTTTTAATCATAATATTTATATTTATTTTACAAAAAATAATTAATGCTCGACTATATGAGTTTAATTATTCAAATTTAAAATATTTTATTTCTATAGTAAAATTAAATAGATTACTATATTAGTAATTCTTATTTATTTTATGTAATTTTAAAATTTAAAAAAAACTCTTAAATTATAAAATTATAAAAATAAAATTTAAGAGAATCAATTATATTCAAAGTCGGGTTAATTTATGAATACTAAAAACTTCTTCAAAAATAAGACCATCCTAATTACTGGTGGAACAGGATCTTTGGGTACTGAGTTGACTAGATATTTATTGAAAAATTTTAAACTTAAAAAAATTATTTTGTTTTCAAGAGACGAACAAAAACATTTTCAATTAGAAAAAGAATTTAACAATCAAAAATTACGTTTTCTCATTGGTGATATAAGAGATCTAAGGAGAATAACTTTAGCCTTAAAAGAAGTAGATTATGTAATTCATGCTGCAGCTCAAAAACATGTTCTTTTATCAGAATATAACCCCCAAGAGTGCGTTAATACAAATATTTTAGGGACTCAAAATCTTATTGAAGCTTGTATTAATCAAAAAGTCAAAAAATGTATATTGGTTTCAACTGATAAATCAGTAAACCCAATTAACCTTTATGGTGCCACTAAACTTGTTGCAGAAAAAATAATACTTAATGGAAATAATTTATCTGGTAAAGGTGGAACTAAATTTAGTGTAGTTAGGTATGGAAATGTTTTGGGCTCAAAAGGCAGTATTCTGCCTTATTTTGCCAAATTGAACAAACAAAGAAAAAAAATTCCAATTACACACGTTGATATGACCAGATTTTGGATTTCATTTAAAGAGTCTATCGAACTTGTACTTTCATCATTAATGAATTCAAGAAGAGGTGATATTTTTGTCCCTATATTAAACAGTTTAAAAATCACAGATTTTGTCAAAATAATAAATCCAAAAGCAAAAACCCATATAATAGGTATCAAAAAGGGTGAAAAAATTCATGAAGAATTAATTACTGAAGAAGAATCTAAATATGTTAAAAAATTAAAAAATTATTACGTCATTAATTACAATTTAAATAAGACAAAAAATCAAGTATTCAGTTATACAAGTGAGCATAATTTATTTAATAAAAAAAATCCTTTAAAATCATCTTACATTAAAATTATCAAAAATTTTCTCTGATTTGGCAAACTCATTAAATATTTTTTTTATTTTTTTATTGTTTAAACTTTGAATATATTTTTCAAATTTTTTCCCCTTAAATTTTCTGATATCGTAATTGTCAAATCCTAAAATATCTATTTTCCTGGTTTTACCATTATTTTTATCCAGAAAATTCATATAATAAAAAATAATTGATTCTTTTTTAAAAATTTTTGATTTTTTAATTTTAAGAATTTTTTTTAATAAAATATATTTATATTCTTTTATATTTCTAGGTTTTATACAAAAACTAAAGGCTGTGTAAGGGTTATCATTACAATAAATAGTTGGTATTGAATGATAAGCAAGCTCAAAACCTATAGTTCCATGTAGGGTTATTCCGGCTACCAAATTTGAATTAATTATCTGTGAATTTAGACATGATTTTTCAAGAATTTTAATATTTTTTATATCTTTTATTAAATTTCTAATAAATATTTCACCCGCAGCTGTTTCATTGGGATGAATCTTAAAACAAATATTAAATTTGCCAGAGATTTTTTCTAAATTTTTTAACGTAAACAAAATCCATTGTCTTTGTTGTAAAAAAATAACATTCTTAAAACCAAAAAGACTGTCTTGTGTGCAGTGAGCAAACACACATATTGTTTTTTTATTGTTATTAAAAATTTTTTTGTTTGTTTTTAAAAAAAGATTATTTTTAACATAATATAAAGAAAACTTTTTATCCCCATTAAATCTTTTTTTTAAAATATTATCTACAGTCTTAATTTTAGAATTCTTATTAGAGTATTTAAGAAAGTTCACTTTATAATCGTCATAATTTCGTTTATGATATGAGCTATATGACTTTATAAAAGGTCTATCTGTTTCAGATAGATAATATATAGGTATTCGTTTTTTTTCAGCTATTCTTGCGGCTATGCCATGATCTAAATAACCTGAATAATTATTGACAAGTATTTTAATATTTTTTTTTTCAAAAATATTAAAAAAATTCTGAATTAATTGAATTGAATTATAAAAAAAAATATCAAAATTTTTTTCTCTTACTATAGCATTAATATTTTTGTCATATAAAAATTTATGAAAATAATATAAATAGGAGTCTACTATTAAATCTCCAAATACTATACCTTTAAATTTGTATTTAAAAACTTTCATAAAGGAAAGATTTTTTTCTTTTTTTATTGGAAATAATTTTGGATAATAAGAGTTAAAGACTATATTATTGCAGAAAGAGTCATACAATTTTTCTAATTTTGAAAAAGAAAAAAAATTATAAGCAAATTTATAATATATTTTTTTAAATATAGATATTAGCTCTCTTAAATTATTATAATTTGTATAATATAATAATTCATAATTATATTTCTCAGATAAATATTTTCCTACAAGAAAATTTTTAATCAAAAAAAATTTATCGTCTAGTGGTGCTTCAATTAAAATTGAATTTTTTGATTTTATTTTGTTATATCTTGAAGCAAAATTAATAAATGACTTGTCACTTTTTTCTAAGATATATCTATTTTTAATTTTATTAATAAACATTTATCATTTATAATTTTGATTTAATTAAATTATATATAAATAAATGACTAAATTTGTAGAAAAATATTTCAAAAAGAGAAACTTTGAAGAAAAAAAGATAGATCTACAAAGCAAACATTCTAGAACACTCGAGATAATTAATAAATTACTCACATTTAATAATCTACAAATTATTCAAAGTGAAAAAACGTTTTTAGACATTGGATGCGGTGATGGAAGTCTTGTTGATCATCTAAATACCAAGGGAATTAATGCATCGGGTTGCGATATAAACGATTTAAACTTCGAAAAAGATTTTTTTCCATATAAAGATGCATCGTTTGATTACATTTTAATGTACTCTGTTATTGAACATATAAATAATACCGAACATCTTATGTCGGAAATAAGAAGAATGTTAAAACATTCTGGTATATTAATTATTATAACTCCAAATTTTAAGTATTGTTTTAATACTTTTTATGATGACCCTACTCATATTAAGCCGTTTACAAATATTGGTCTAGAAAATATTCTTAAAATATATGATTTTAAGAATATTCTTGTAAAACCCTGGACAGCCAATCACTTGAACTTTATTTGGAAATTAAAGTTCTGTTTTTTTTATTGTGCTTACTTGCTTCCATTTAGAAATGATAAAAAATATTTTATTCCTAAATTTTTAAAAGGTAAAAGTTCAACAATGATATCTGTCTCAAGCAAATAAAATTTTATGCAATCAAATTATAAAAAATTATTAAAAAAATGGGCGAAAGATTTGTTTCCTATGAATAGAAGCTTAACAGGAGAAGGTAATAGACAAACTATTAGATATATTAAAAAAAATATAAACCCTAGATTCATTATAAAAAAAGCTAAATCAGGAGAAAAAGTATACTCTTGGAAAGTTCCAAAAGAATGGAAAATTGAAACCGCAACACTTAAAGATGAACACGGAAATTTAATATGTGATTTTAAAAGAAATAATTTAGAAGTATTAGGATATTCATCTCCGATTAATAAAACATTAACATATAATGAACTTAAGTCTCATTTATATACTTTACCAGATTTGCCAGATGCAATTCCATATGTAACTAGTTATTATAAAAAAGATTGGGGTTTTTGCTTATCTTATAAAAAATTTTTAAAGTTAAATAAAAAAATTAAATATGATGTTTTGATTAAATCAAAGTTATTTAATGGGTATATGAATTATTCAGAATTAGTAATTCCAGGAAAAAGTAAAAAAGAAATTATAATAAGTTCTTATATATGTCATCCATCAATGGCTAATAATGAATTATCAGGAATGTTGGCTATTAGCTTATTATCTAATATGCTTAAAAAAAGCAAATATAGTATTAGATTATTATTAATACCTGAAACTATAGGAGCAATTTATTATATAAATAAAAATATTGATAAATTAAAAAAAAATTTAGTTGCAGGTTTTAATCTTTCATGTGTAGGCATAAATGCACCTTATACTTTAATTTCATCAGCAAATGAAAATACCTACGCTGATATTATAATTAACCGAATAGGTAAAAAATATAAAAATTTTAAAAAAATATCTTTTTTAAATCGTGGGAGCAATGAAAGACAATTTGGTTGCCAGAATCTTGATATTCCATTTGTAACTATTACTAGAAAAAAATTTGGCGAATATAAACAATATCATACATCAATGGATAATTTAAAAATATTAAATTTCAATACTATTATAGAAACATGTAATTTTATAAAAAAAGCTATAAAAGAAATTAATAAAAATCTAATTTTTGAAAAACAGACAATATGTGAGCCACACTGGTCAAAATATAATCTAGTTTCATCAAAAGCAACATTGAAAAATATGCTAAACAGAAATAGACATATAATATCTCATATTGCAGCACTTACTAACAAAAACCATGATATAATTACGTTATCAAACAAAATATCTGCTAGCCCAAAAAAAATATTAAAAGTTATAAAAATTTTAAAAAAACATAAAATTCTTAAGCAATTTATATAATTTAAAAAATTTAAAGCTGTTTATTTTTTAAAACAAATTTTTTTATGGTTTTAAGAATATAAATAATTTTTTTTTTTTCCAAATATGGATATATGGGCAATGATAAGGCTGAGTTATAAAATTTTTCAGCACCAATAAAATTATTTTTCTTTGGTAATTTATAATCTAAACCTTTAAAATAATATTGAGGAATATAATGATATTGAATAAAAATTTTTTTTTTGATTAAATATTTAAATAAATTATTCTTATTTATATTATATTTTTTGAAATCAATGTGAGCTAAAAATAAATGATGGCTAGAATTAATCTTGCTAGGATAATTTAATAAAGTTATAAAATCATAATTATTACATATTTGTCTTGAATAAAAATCAGAAATTTCTTTTCTTTTTCTTAAAAAAACATTAATTTTTTTAAGCTGACTCAAGCCTAATGCTGCATTAATATCACTTAGCCTAAAATTGAAACCCAAGTTTTTAATTTTATATTCCCAGTGGTTATTTGAGTTTCTTATAATGCCGTGAGATTTCATCAAACTTATTTTCTTTGCCAAAGAGTTTTTATTTGTAGTTAAAAAACCTCCCTCTCCAGTTGTAATGGTTTTTAAGGGATGAAAAGAAAAACAACAAATATCAGAATGTATTGCGGATCCAACTTTAAACCATTGGTTTTTTATTTTATATTCTGCTCCAAAAGCATGACATGCATCCTCAATTAAGTAAAAACTATATTTTTTTTTTAACTTAAAAAAATCTTCAATATTAGTTGGAGCGCCACCTAGATACATTGTGATTACAGCCTTAATATTCTTGAGATTGTTTTTCTTAATACATTCTAATAAATTTTCGGGTGACATTTGGCCCGTTATTGGAGAGACATCTGCAAAATATATTTTAGCATTTAAGAATGAAGCCATGCTTGCGGCAGCTATAAAATTAATAGAAGGAATTATTACAATATCATTTTTTTTTAAATTAATTGATAAAAAAGCTAACAAAAGAGCAGATGTTCCTGAATTACAGCTAAAACCATAATTACTTTTGCAGTATTTGGTAACATTAGCCTCAAATTTTTTAACGT
>CACJRE010000033.1 GCA_902595745.1 uncultured Pelagibacteraceae bacterium | reverse complement strand
AGGGGGTCAAAGGTTCGAGTCCTTTACTACCCACCAAAATAACTTAAGTGGGGGTGTAGCTCAGTTGGTTAGAGCGATCGCCTGTCACGCAAAATCCAAATCAAAACCTTCATTTATTAACAATTAATAAAAGGAAGGAAACACTACTTGTTTTATTTTACTAGGAAACATAGGAGTTTATTTGGAGTTGAGAATAAAATATTTCAGATTGTATTTTTTTGGAATTTTTTTAGTACCAAATTCGTACCGTTTAGTACCTCTTATTTTGCCACAACCTTTGCTCTATTAAAATTCAGAGCGTTCGGCAAAAAATCCTTGTCTATCTATTTCAAGTAGTTACTAAATATATATGAGCGATCTAAGAGTATGTAAAAGAAAAGGTCTATTTGTAATCCAAGATTATGCAAATGGCAGAAAACAAATCAAAGATAAGAACAATCAAAAATTAGTATTCAAGTATAAGAAGGAAGCTAAAGCCTACGCTAAAGAGCTTACAGGCGCTATAGAGCGTAAAGAAATTAAGCTTGTTGATAGACATAAGTTTATGGATAAGTTTAAAGAATACGGATTGCTTCGTATAGCTCAAGCTGAAATGGAAGGATCAAGAGAAACAGTAGGTGGTGTTTCTGGATATAAGTCTTACCATGACAACTACTTATCTTTACACTTTCCAGATGTATATCTTGATCAAGTTGATGGATCTACATTAGAGGAATTTGTTAAGAATTTAAAAGCAGCTAAAGTTCCTCACAAAACTAATGAGAGAATAATCCAGCATATCCAAACATTTTTAAGATGGTGTTTATTTAAAAAATTACATCATGATTTTTCTTCTGCTTTAGAGTGGAGAATTGGAGAGTTTGGATCTGGTTATCTATTACCAGAAAATGATGCTGATCTTTACGAAACAGAGTGTCCAGTAATTGATCCAGAAGATGCTGATAAAGTTTTATCATATTTAGATAAGCATAAAAATAGATCTAGAAATGATGCTTTAGCTTATGGAATATTTACATTCTTAGCTATCTTTGGATTAAGATCTTCAGAGATTTTAGGTTTACATAAATCAAGTATTAACTTTGAAAACCGAACAGTTAAGATTGATAAAGCTTTTGTTAGAACTGGATTAGCAAACAAAACTAAGAATAGAGGTAGTAAAAGAACTTTAGATTTTACTGCTTCTCAATCAAAACATCTTCAATGGTTCTTTGATTATATGTTTGCTGCTAGACCACATAATAAATATTTATTTGCTGGTAGTAGAGGTAATGGACCTATTGGTTCATATACTTTTAGAAGGCTAGTATGGAAAACTTATGAAGCTGTTGGTCTTGCTAAGATGAGATGGTTTACACAAAGTAATACTGAACAGTATGAAGTTATCGAAAGTAAATTAGCTGACTTTCCAACTAAGACTTGGAGACATTACAACGCTACACTTATGATAGATAACATGAAGGTATTAGGATTAACTCCTAATTATATTAAGGAAAGAGTTGGTCATACTAGATGGACAACTACTGTTGATAGATATGCTAATCACAACAGAAAAATTAGAATAGAACTAAGACAAGAAAGAGCTGCTAAAGTTGAAGCAGCATTAGGTTTATACAATAAATAGAAGGTATCAAAGGTCATGGAGGCTGCAAGATCGCAGTCTCTGTGGCTTTATGAAAGAATTATTTTCTGTTTTTACAAGTAATTTTAAAATCTTTAATATCTTTTTTTTTAAATGACGATGGAACGCTTACAATAATTTGAGATATTCCAGCTTCATAAAAATTTCTGCCACCACCGATAGGTTTATTATTCTCTGGTATATAAAAAGCAGTACAGTTAGCAGTAGTTAAATCAGTAATTTCTGGATCATAAACAGTAACACTTATATTGCTGCCAAGACTTGACCATTCAACATTTGTTACTTCTAATGCTTTTGATGGATTTGTTATTAATAAATTTAATAAAAGTAAGAATGCTATTTTTTTAAACATTCTTATTTATACAAAGATAGTTTAATTTTGTCTATATATGCCTAAAGCTTCGTTTCCTTCACGAAGAATCTCAATATCTTTTTTAAGAGTGCTAACTAACTTTTCTAATCTTTTAATCTCAACTCTTAGATCTCCATTATTTTTTAAATGGTGCGCCTCTAATCCTTGCAGTCTTTTAACTTTTGCTACAGCCTCTTTTAGCTTTTGCTTTAATAATTTATTTTGGTTTGTAAGGTACTCAAGCTTATCATCTAAAGAAGCAATTATTTTTTGATGCTCTTTATCTAAAATAACTTTTTCTTTTAACTTATTAATCATTCCTCAAATACCTCAGTTGTTTGTTCTTCTGTACTCGGAGTTAATTTTGTAATCTCATTAGCTTTAGTAATAGAGACTATCTCAACATGAGTATCTCTTAGCTCTTCCTTACAAGCGTCTTTAGCTTCATTGAGCTTATCCATTAAAGCTGGGAAATTACTTTCATATACTCCGTAGATATAAAGATCGTTAATAGCAGCTGTCACTCTTGCTAAACCTTTATGTCTTTTTTCTAATCTCAAAAGTTTTTGATCACTCATTTTTTAAAACCTCCTTGAGTTTGTATTTTACGTTTTCTATTTTCAGATCTGATATTTCAGCTTCGGATGCAGTTGGATCTTTACCTTCAATAGCTTGGTTCTCACTTGGATATTCTTCTTTAACTATAAAGTCTGCTTGACCAGTAGTTGTTTTAATTATTTTTGGCATTCTTCAACTCCGATATTTCTTGTTTGAGCTGGTCCACTTCTACTTGATATAATCGAACATCATTTTCTAAAGATGCAATATCTCTTTTCTCTGGACTTAGTTCAGCAATCTTCTCTTCACCAATTTGTGTAACGGTCCTACCATTATCTCTGGTCCATTTAATTAAAGGCTCAAAGTCACTAAGTAATATACTTTGAATCTCTAAACTTTTGTGTTCAGTTGGTTCAAACTTTACTGATATGCAGTAGTGTCTAGCTGCACCAGGCATTGTCTGTTCTTGTATTTCTATCTCAACGTATTTAGTATCTATGACTGGCATGGAGCCTCCATCTGTATTGTGTGTTCAAAATCTTTAGCTTCATCTCTTAAAGTAAGTCCTCTGTGATATTCAATGAAGTTTGGATCTATAATTACATCAGCTCTTAATTTAAAAAATTCTGCTAACTGTTTAAGTTTTAGTGCGCTTACACCGTTAGATCCTTTTTCATATTTTTGTACTTGTTGAAACGTAGTTCCAATAGCTTTTCCAACTCTAGCTTGAGTGTAATTATTTAATTTCCTGATGTACTTGATGTTGTTTCCAACGGTGGCATTAAAGGCAAGTTCTTCAGGTGTTCTTTGTCGGTTTGGCATTTGATCTCCTCTATGGTTAGGTTAAAGTATTTTTCCGTTTGTTCTTTCCAGCCTGTAAAATCATAAATTGTAGATCTCTCAGCTGTTGCAATGAACGCCAACGGTGGCATCTGTCGAAACACATCATCAGCTTTTATAAAAAATGCTGGAAGGTTATCTTCAAATTTTAAGTACCAGTTTGTCTGATTAATTCTGTGAACAGGCATATCTGAACTGAATGCCTGGTAGTGCATATAACTAGCGTATGCCTTATCTCCTTCTTTTCTTGCCATTATTTTAATTCCTCCAATGGGTCAGCTAATTGATTTCTTTTAAGTTGCTCTGCAAGTTTGCAGATAATTCTTTGGCTTATCTCTGGACTGAACTTCATCACATCTCCAAACAAAGCCAACATATCTAAGGCTCTGCCATCGATAGGTGGAAGTTTATCCCAGTCATCTTTGTGCATGAGCCATTCGATATTTTCTTGATACATATTTTTTTCAGTCTCCATCTCAAGCGCCAACTTCTGCGCTTCAGATAATTGATTTTCAGGAGTGTTAGGAAATTTAATTACTGTCACCTTTACTCCTTTGATACTCTTCCTCAGCTTCATCTAATTTTTTAGCTATCTCAGTAACTCTCATTTGCTCTTTAAGCATTTTATCTGCGTAGTAATCAGCTTCAGCTTGATCAACTTTTTGCATCAACTCCGCCTGATAAAGATAGTTTGCTGCATCATCGTAAGTATCTTGTTTAAAACCGCCTTGAGTTCTAATAAGCTTTGCGATTACATACATATTTGAAACAACATGACCTGGAAGACTCTTTTTCAATCCAAGTAGAGAGGACCAAGCTCTTCCAATATTATTCATATTTTCTGAGAATGATCCGTACTCTAAATGTTTAGCTTGACGGATTTTTTTAAGCTTTTCGTTTTGCATTTTTCTCTTTGCTTTCTGCATGAGCAGAGTAGGCTGCGTTGATAAAATACGAAGCGGTCTTTGCTAGACTTTGAGGCATCTCAAACTGTTCGTCTGATAATGTTCTCAGCTTTTTATAAGTGTCCATGCTTAACGCTATAGATTTATATTTATCCGTATCCATGATTACTCCAAGTTTGCTGGATCAAAAGATGTGTCTGCTGAATTTAATTCCAGCTCCTCAACTCTGTGCATCCAATAGTAAGTTGAACCTTTTGGTAATTTTCCAGTTCCTGATGCTTCAGCTTTGTAAGCACCAATTCTAAACTTCTTACCATCTGGTAAAGTTATGGTTCCTTTGAGGTCATAACTTTTTGGGTTATCTTTGTTGGTGTTAGGAAATACTACGCCTAACGATTTTCGTTCTTTATTTTGGTCATCCATTATTGAATAACTCCTTTAGTCTCTAGGTTGGTTTTAATTTGGTTAAACTTTTCAAGGAACTGTTCGTAAGCATAAGCGTCTTCTTGCTTAACTTTTTTCATAAGTTCTTTGTTAGTTGTTATCCATTCATTGTAAGCTCCGAGATGAGAGACTTTATCAAGCTCGGTAAGCGCTTCTGTTAGCTTCTGGTCTGATTGAACTATGGCTCCAGAAACTTCTTCAGCTGATGCAATCTTGTCATTGGTTAAGCCAAGCATAGCTAAGGCTCTTCCAACTGCAGATGTTTCAGCATTCTCACATGCAGAAGTTTGGTTGATACGACTAGCAGCTCTAAGCTCTTCGGCTAGTCCAGTAGATACAAGTTTTCCATCAATGAATACTTCAGATCTAACGATAACTTTTTTATCGTCTTGAAAAATTATATTTGATGAAATGGTAACAGCAGTTCCAAGATTTCTTCTTAAAATTCCAATCCGTAAAGCTACTGTAGCGTAATCGTTATTATGTATTTTTACAGTCAATCCATTTAACGACTTTTTAAAATCGTTAATAGTAGAGACTAATTTATCAGCTGACATAAGTAATATCCTCCTATGATTAATGTTGTGTAGTTGATAAGTGATGGAGGCATTTACTGGTTCCTCCAAATTTCTTTAGCTCTAGCCAGGTGCTTTTGACCTATATTCCAATAGAAGTTATGATCAAAGTTAGGCTCTACATCTTTAGCTATCTCAGATAAAATCATCTCAGGCTCTTCAAGATCTATGTATCTAGATAACAATCGTTCTTTTTTGATGCAGTTTTGAATTAGTTGTTCATAATAATTTTCTAAATTCTTAGTTTCTAAATCTCCGCAGTTCTTTTCTGTAAAAACTATATGGTCATCTGCAGACAGATAAATAAGATAAGGATGAATCCGATTTAATTTTCTCATGGCAAAACAATAAAAAGCCAACTGTTGCAGATGATTAACCAAAGGTGTGGATGGCAGTTTGGCAGAAGCAAAAGACCTAGTGCCATCCTTCTTTGCACGTCCAGCACGTTGCCATACTGTCTTTAACTCACAGACCGAAAGAAACGGAGCATCGCCTATGATATGAGAATGCGATGACGCTGCAGCAGATCGCTCTGGTGCATTAAAATCTGTGAAGTGTAGGTCAGCACGTCCAACAACTGGAAGTGAAAGTCTGTTATCAACATGATTGATACTATCTTCAGCAACTACTTCTGCTGAATTGTTAGCACCAATTTTTTCAAAAGCTAAAAAGCCTTGTTGAATAGTTTGAGGTATTGTTTCCTGGTAGTGTTCTTTTTTTTCTCTATCTTTTTCATCTACAGGAATGTACTCCATAAATTTATCTAAAGCTTTTTGGATAGCTTCATCTTTGGAAAGTTTTTTATTTTCTTTTGGAGCTAATTTTTTTATTGTTGGATTGTAAGACCAAATCTTATTTGATAAGTGCCATTGAACAGCATCGTTGACCGCAACACCAGCAGCCATGTTTGCATTACCATCAAACTCTCTTCTTTGTTCTTGAGTACAAAATAAATATCTAAAAGCATAAACACCTAAAGGCATTGAGCTTGAAGTGGGGGAGTGGTGATTAATTTTTAAAAGTTCGTTTAGTTTTTTAAAACCGTCTAACTGTAACTCTTGTAAAGGATCTGTAATTTTTGTTTTTAATATCATGACCGAATAATCGCACGGTCAAATATTTAGTTCATTGCGCTGATGTAGAACTTTGTAGGATTGTTCTATTTAGTTTTCTTTTGATACTTTAGGATGTTTTGTTCGCTTTTGTCGTTTTTGTCGTTTTGTAACTCTGGAACATCGAATTTTACGGTATCTCTTATTAACCATTCTTCAATACTTTCACGTCTGTATAAATAAATATTGGTGTCTTTTGGATTAATCCATACTGGACCAACTTGAGTGCCTTTATCGATTGTGCATTCTCTCATGTAAGCTAAAGCTCTTTTTTTAATTCCGTATTCGGCTTCAATATCTGTAGGTTTTAAAAGAATAGGCTTAGACATTATTTAAATTCTCATCTGGTTCATTTTCAACTTGTTCAATCAAATTATTAAAATGATCATCTAATTTTTTTATTTCTTCATCAGAAAAATCTGCCTTTTTAATTTCTTTTAAAGGTTCTATTTTTTTTTCAAATTTTGCATCTCCGTAAGTCGCTCTACCAATAGTTTCTGATAGTGTGCCAGTAACTTCGATCATGTGTTTAATTTTATTTTTGAGCTGTAGAGTTGACATATCATCACT
>CACJRE010000032.1 GCA_902595745.1 uncultured Pelagibacteraceae bacterium | reverse complement strand
CCCAAAAATTTAATAAAATTAAATTTCCTCTAAATTCTTCAATATGTAATTTTTTATCATTTTTATCCAGAAAAATAACATTATCATAGACTTTTGGATCTTTATGAATGACAATATTTTTTATTTCCGATACATCCTTAGCAAAGACATTATTTGTCAAAAAAATTAATAATATTAAAAATCTCATGTTAAATAGATATAATTAAATATCATGGCAAAAAATAAAAACAACCAGGCAATATGGAATACTCGTATAAAAAAAAATGCGTCATCTTTATTTCAAAAAGTTGGGAATTCAATTGATATTGATAAGCGTCTTTATAAAGAGGATATTCAAGGATCCATTGCTCATGTTGAGATGTTGTTTAAGCAAAAAATAATATCTTTCAAAATTAAAAATAAAATTATCTATGGTCTTTCTAAAATAGAAAAAGAAATTTCTAGTAAAAAATTTGAATTCAACAAAAAATACGAAGATATTCATATGAATATAGAAAAAAGACTTTTTCAAATAATCGGTGAAGAAGCAGGTTATGTACACACAGCAAGATCTAGAAATGATCAAGTAATTACAGACTTTAAAATTTGGATGAGATCTTCGACTAAAGAAATTAATAATAATTTGGATAAAATAATTAAAATTACATTAAAATTAGCAGAAAAAAATATAGATACCATTATGCCTGGTTTTACACATCTGAAGAATGCACAAGCAATTTCCTTTGGACATTATCTAATGGCTTATGTTGAGATGTTTAGCAGAGACAAAAAAAGATTTACAAATAATTTAAATAGTTTGGATGAAAATCCGTTAGGAGTGGCTGCCCTAACAGGAACCTCTTTTAATATTGATAGAGATTACACAACTAAAAAACTTGGTTTTAAAAAACCAACAAATAACTCAATAGATACTGTTTCTGATAGAGATTTTGTTTTAGATTTTTTATATAGTGTTTCTGTTTGTTCAATGCATATTTCAAGAATTGCAGAGGAGCTTATAATTTGGAGTTCAGATGGTTTTAATCTAATTAACCTTTCTGATAAAGTTGTAACAGGCTCATCAATAATGCCTCAAAAGAAAAATCCTGATTTATTGGAATATTTGAGAGGAAAATCTGGAAGTAGCTATGGAAACTTATTTTCCATGCTCACAATTTTAAAAGGTCTACCATTATCTTATTTCAAAGATCTTCAGGACGATAAGGAGATTGTTTTTAAATCAAATGATACTTTGATTAACTGTCTTAAAATTTTTCATGAAATACTCAAAAATACTAGTCCTAATAAAAAGAAAATGCTGGTACTTGCAAACTCAGGATACATTACGGCAACAGATTTAGCAGATTATCTTGTAAAAAATCATTCAATGTCTTTTAGAAAAGCTTATCAAAAAACAGCTGCTGTTGTTAATTATGCTGAAAAGAAAAGAAAAAAACTTGATGAATTAAGTTTAGAAGAATTAAAAAAAATTGAACCAAAATTAAATAGTGATGTTTTAAAAGTGTTTGATTTAAAGAATTCTGTAAATTCAAAAAAATCTTATGGAGGAACAGCTTTTGATAACATCAAAAAAATGATAATGAAATATAAGAAACAAAAATGATAAAAAAAATTAGCTTTATTTTTCTGATTTGTTGCTTGTTAGTCTCATGTGGAAAAAAAGGAGATCCAGAATATAGAGATCCAAAACAAAAAGTTGAAAAGATAATAATCCCAAAAATTAAGACTTAATGAAATATATCAAAAAAAGACTTACTATTGATAAAGTAGTAATAGATGATATTGCTAAAAAATTTGGTACTCCAACTTATTGTTATTCTTACACTCAACTAAAAAAAAACATTAATAATTTCAAAAAAAATTTTAAATCATTTTCACCTTTAATTTGTTTTGCAATCAAATCTAATACAAACCTAAATTTAATTAGAGAAATTCAAAAATTTGGTTTGGGAGCAGATGTTGTGTCGATGGGTGAACTTATGATGGCACTAAAAGCTGGCATTAATCCAAAAAAAATTGTTTTTTCAGGTGTGGGGAAAACTTCAAAAGAGATAGATTATGCGATCGATAAAAAAATTTTACTAATAAATGCAGAGTCTAAAAGTGAGATAAAAGAAATTGATAGAATAGCTAGACTTAAAAAAAAGAAAGTCCAAATTGGTATCAGATTAAATCCTAATACAGACGCAAAAACTTTAAGCCAAATTTCAACCGGAAAAAAAGAAAATAAATTTGGTATCAATGAAAAAACATTTTTAGAACTTATAAGTTTTTGCCAAAATTCAAAAAATATTAATTTAGAATGCTTAAGTGTTCACATTGGAAGTCAAATATTAGATCATAAACCCTACGAAAAAATGCTTAATGTGTTAGATAAGATAATTGATAAAACCAAACATAAATTCAAATTTATTGATTTAGGTGGAGGGATGGGGATTTCCTATAATGATAATAGTAAAAAACTTAATTACCAAAAATATAATTCAGCAATTAAAAAATTTTTAAAAAAACATCCATCAAAAATAATTTTTGAGCCAGGAAGATCTATAGTTGGAGATGTAGGCTTTTTAATTTCTAGGATTATTTATATAAAAGAAAATGAAAAAAAAGATTTCATTATACTAGATGCAGCTATGAATGATTTGATGAGACCTGCTTTGTATGGAGCTAATCACAAAACATTACCTTCAATAAAAAGAAATCAAATTTCAAAAAAGATATATGAATTTGTGGGTCCTATTTGTGAAAGTACAGATAAATTTGTTTCATTAAAAAAATTCCAAAAATTAAAAGAAAAAGAAATTATAGTTATGTGTGATGTTGGTGCGTATGGAATGTCCTTAAGTTCAAATTATAATTTAAGACCTAAACCAGTAGAATTATTGATTAAAGGATCAAATATTAGAATTATAAAAAAAAGACAAAAGCATACTGACTTAATATAGCTTTTGATAATAATGACTAGAAATTTTATATTTTCAATTTTCTTTTTTACTGGAATAATAATTGTTTCTTTAATTTTTTTACCTTCTTTTTTTCTGCCACAAAAAGTAGTTTTATATGGTGGTAAATTAATGGGTTATTGGACAAGTTTTTGTCTAAAGTTTTTTTTATCCACCAAAATAATAATTAAAGGACGAGAAAACATTTTAAATAATGAGAAGTTTTTTATTGCTGCATCACATCAATCAATGTTCGAAACTTTTTATCTTCAAACTATTTTTAATTCTCCCGTTTTTATTTTAAAAAAAGAATTGCTATTAATTCCAATTTTCGGTTGGTATCTTAAAAAAATTGGCTCAATATCAATTAAAAGAAATAAAGTCACTAAAGATAACCTGGGATTTTTTCAAGATATATCAAAAATAGTTGAAAATTCAGATAGGCCTCTAATTATTTTTCCACAAGGTACAAGAGTTTTGCCAGAAGGAAGACCTCCTTTCAAAAAAGGTGCTTCAAGAATTTATGAAGAGTTAAATATTTCTTGCCAGCCAGTTGCTATTAACTCTGGTTATGTTTGGCCAAAAAGAGGCTTGAAGAGAAGTAATAAAATAATAACTATTTCAATTTTAAAGCCTATAATAGCAGGTCACTCCAAAGATGAGTTTATAAAGATTTTAGAAAATAATATTTATGATGAACTTAATTTATTGAACTAGCCTTTCATAGGCATTACTACAAAAATACTATCAAAATCCCCTGGATCTTTAATTAAAGCTGGTGAGCCAGTATCGTTGAAAAATATCTCAACTCTTTCTCCATCTAATTGTGAAGCAACATCAATTAAGTATCTTGAATTAAAACTTATTTCTAACTCATGGTCAAACTTAACATTTAATGTTTCTTTTCCATCACCGCTATTTGTATTGTTAACGGAAAGATCTAATTTATCTTTTGATAAATTAAACTTTACCCCATCTTTTTTATCTAGAGAAACTGATGCAACTCTATCAACAGAATTTAAAAATAATTTCAAATCTATTTCTAGTTTTTTTTGATTATTTTTTGGTATTACTTGAATATAATTAGGAAACTTACCATCAATAAGTTTTGATATTAAAATACTATTATTTAATTCAAATTTAATTTTTGATTTGATATTAGATACTTTAACTTCTCCATCATAATTCTCTAATAGTGAACAAAGTTGAAAAATAGTTTTTTTAGGTAATATAATTGGATCAAAATCAATTTTTTGATCTAGTCTTATTTTTGAAATAGACATCCGATGACTATCTGTTGCAACAGCAGTTAAATGATTTTTATCCTCAACTTCAGTCTGATGAAAATAAATCCCACTTAAATAATGTCTTGTTTCATCATTTGAAACAGAAAATTTACATTTGTTTAACAATTTTAATAGTTGCTTAGATTTAATTACAAATTCATTTTGATTGAAGTTTTCATCCGTGAGCGGGAACTCTGTTGCGCTAATACAATTTAGATTAAAAATAGATTTTTCAGACTCAACTTGCAATTTACTAATATCTGTCAAAGATAAGTTTATTTTTTTTCCTGACGAAAATTTTCTTATAATGTCATACATGATCGAAGAGGTTGTTGTTGTTCTACCTTCCTCTAAAACTACAACATTATCTAATTGATGAATAAATATTAAATCCAAATCGGTAGCAGTTATTGTTAATTTAGAATTACTTGCGTCTAATAAAATATTAGACAGTATCGGAAGTGTACTTCTTTTTTCAATTACACCCTGACAATAATTTAGTGCTTGTTGAAGGTCTTGTTGGTTTACATTAAATTTCATTATCTTTATTATTATATAATATCTGATTTTTGAGTTTATTAATATTATCTACCATTTCAGGGTCTTTTTCTTTTATTTTCTCAATAGTTTTAACAGAGTGTATTATGGTTGTATGATCTCTATTGGAGAACTCTCTTCCAATTTCTGGTAAAGATTTTGATGTTAAAATTTTAGTCAAATATATAGCAGTTTGTCTAGGTCTGACTAAATATCTAGATCTTCTTGAGGAGAGCATCTCGTTTTTACTGATTTTAAAAAATTTACAAACTGTAGTTTGTATCAAATCTATCGTTACTTTGTTTTCAGCTAGATTTAACAAATCTTTCAAAACAACCTTGGTTTCAGCTAAATTCGGAACTTTATTGTAAATTCTAGAAAATGACACTACTCTATTTATTGCTCCAACCAACTCTCGAACGCTTGCAGTAATTTCAGAACTTATAAAATCTTGTATTTCTTTAGATACATTCAATTGATCTGCATATAAATTATTTAATTCTTCGGTTTTCTTTTCAACAATTTTTTTTCTCAGTTCAAGATCAGGTTTTTGAATATCAACCACTAATCCACCAGAAAATCTAGATTTGATTCTATCTTGAATTCTAGATAATTTATTTGGAGCTCTATCAGCTGATACAATTATTTGTGATCCTTTATCTAATAATGCATTAAATGTGTGAAAAAATTCTTCCTGCATTGCTTCTTTACCACTAATGAATTGAATATCGTCAATCAATAAAATATCAGTATTTCTAAAGTATTCTTTAAACTTAACCATATCATTAGCTTTAATTGACTTTACAAATTGATACATAAATCGTTCAGCTGATATAAACATCACTTTGTTATTTTTTTTAAGCTCAATTCCAATTGAATTTAATAGATGAGTTTTACCCATTCCAACACCACCATAAATGTAAAGTGGATTATAATGAGATATATTTTCAGAAACTTTTAATGATGCTTCGTAGGCAAGCTTATTGCTAGTCCCTGTTATGAAATTATCAAATCTTTTATTCGGATCAATGCGATTATATTGAAGATAAGAGTCTTTTATAAAAGAAACATTTTCATTATTATTAAGTACTTTTTCATCAGTATTTGAATTTTCAAAATTTTGATTTGTATTTTTGTCATCAATCTTAAACTCAATTCTAATAATGTCTTTTTTGTACATCCGTACAATTTGTAAGATTTGATCTAAATATCTTGAAGTAATCCAATCTCTGATGAATCTTGTTGGAACAGATAATAATAAATAGTTATTAAATTCATCAACAAAAGTAATTTTTTTAAGCCAGCTTTCATAAACATCTTGCCCTAGTTTTTTTTTCATTTCTGATTGAACTAATTTCCAATCAAAGTTTTCAGACTTAAAATTATTTAAATTATTTATATTTGTAGATTTATTCATAACGTTTGGGGAAATCTCAGTTAGAACTAAATATAAAAATTTGCAACAACTTAATATTTATTTTAAAAAAAAAATAAAATCTATGATTGTAGATTTAACTTTAAATTTAAAAAAAAATTTATTTTTATTTTTCACCCTAAGATTTTATTTTGAATCAAACATAGATTGAATCGTTTGTAGATTGAATCAAAAGAAAAAATTTATTTACCAAATCTAGATATGGTAAAACAGTTAAAAAATTTTTATATATGATGTGAGTACTTAAGGTTGTTAATTAACAATCAATTAAGGTTAGAAACTTTAGATTGCAGAAATCTTTTTTGTTATTCTTGAAACATTTCTTGAGGCATTTTGCTTCTTAATGATACCTGTTTTTGCAATCTTCATCAGTTCAGAATTCAACTTGGGCAAAAATTTAAGAGCTTCGTCCTTCTTTTTATCATCAATCAAAAGGTTCATCTTTTTTAGTGCATTTCTAAATCTACTTTTTCTTGCTTTATTAACCGCAGTTTGTTTAGAAATTCTTCTAATTCTCTTAATTGCTGATTTTGTGTTTGCCATATTCGCAGGGGTATAACTTGAGAATTTATGGTGGTCAATAAAATAATTGGCTATTTTTGACAAGAATCGCAAAAAAAAGTTGATCTATTAGAGGTTATTTTTTTTTTTATGAAATCATGACATCCCACATTTTTACACACTTTGCCTTCTTGCTGATAAACTCTAAATTCATTTTGAAATCCTCCCTTTAATCCTAATATATCTTTAAAATCTCTTATACTTGATCCGCCCATGCTAATAGCTCTCAATAAAATTTTTTTACTGTTAA
>CACJRE010000031.1 GCA_902595745.1 uncultured Pelagibacteraceae bacterium | reverse complement strand
CCCAAATCGCTATTATTTCTGAAAAGAGTCTTGTAATATTAGGAGCAGTAATAAAATCACCTTCCTTACCAAAGGGATTTTTTTTCATGTAATATCCGTTAACTTTGTCGTAAAGAGCAAATTCTATAAATTGATCTAAGGGCAAATCTTTTTTATCTGTTTTCATTTTTGAGGTAAAAAAGAGTTATTCCAATCGAAGCAAACAGCAAACTAATTATTTGACCCATCGTTAAATTTAAAAATAAATAGCCAATTTGTTCATCGGGCACTCTAAAAAATTCAACAAAGAATCTGAACAAGGAATAAAAAATTAAAAACAATCCTGAAATCAAACCAGGTTTTTTTAAATAACCTTTATTCATAAAATAAATTAATATTAGAAATAAAATTAAACCTTCTAAAATTGCCTCATATAATTGCGAGGGGTGTCTTGATAAATTATCCACTTTGACAAAAATAACTGACCAAGGCATATCTGTGGCTGTTCCATAAAGCTCCGAATTAATAAAATTAGCCATTCTTCCAAAAAAAATTCCGATCGGTGCCACCAATGACACTTGATCTAAATAAAAAAATGGATTTTGATTACTTTTTTTTGCAAAAATATAGCTTGAAGCAATTACCCCAAGTAATCCACCATGGAATGACATCCCTCCCTGCCAAATTTTGAAAATATCAAAAATATTATCTAAGTAATAAGAAAAGTTATAAAATAAGATGTAACCTACTCTTCCACCTAAAATTATTCCAATGATAAGGTAAGTAATATAGTCATCAAATTTTTCACTTATGTCTAAGTTTTTGATAAATATTTTTTTGCATAATATCCATCCTACAACAATTCCTAAAATGTAAGCTAATGAATACCATCTGATTTCAAATGACATAATTTGAAAAGCAATTGGGTCAAAATTATTGATGAACATTTTAAATAATACTTATAATGTATATCTTAAATATGAAAAATTCTAAATTTATAATTGATAAACTTGGTAAACTTTTTGAACAAGGTATTATTTCTTCTAAAGATCTTAGTTTAGAGCTTTTTAACATTTTAAAATCTAAAAGAGACGAAATCGTTTTTAAAATGAAACTTGTTAGCAAAGACGAATTTGATGTACTATCTAAACGCGTTGAAAATTTAGAAAATAAAATAAAAAAATTAGAACCTAAAAAAAAAGCTAAACGGGCAAAGAAATCTTAACACTAAGTCCATTCATTTTAGATTTACCCAAAACAATATTTCCACCATGTGATTTCACGATATCTGAAGCAATAGATAAACCAAGGCCTACACTTGACTTTGACTCTGTTCTTCCTTTATCAATCTTATAAAAAGGCTTGAATACATTTTCATATTCTTTTTCAGGAATTCCAGAACCATCATCATCGATTATGATCGATAAATAGCTATTCTCTTTAATCAGTTTAATTTCAATTTTATTCCCATACTTTAATGCATTATCAATTATATTATTTAAGGAACGGTTAATTAAATTTTTTCTACCGTTGATATAGACTCTGGGCAAAAGATCTCTTTGTATATTTTTATTATTATATTTACTTATAATTTCCTCCATTAATTCTGATAAATTGAACATTTCATCTTTTTCAATATAAGATGAACTTGTAAATTGAAGGTATTCATTAAGCATTTTTTCCATTTCATTTATATCTTCAGCTAATTTTTTTGATAAATCTTTATCTTTAATAAAAGCTATTTGTAGTTTCATCCTTGTTAGTGGAGTTCTTAAATCATGGCTTATGCCAGATAACATTTCAGTTCTTTGATTTAAATGTCGAATAATTCTCTTTCTCATTTTGTCAAACTCTTGTCCTGCCTGTCTGATTTCTAATGCTCCAGATGGTTTGAACTCCTCTATATCCTCACCTTTACCAAATCTCTCTGCAGCTCGTGCAAGATTAGTAATTGGCCTAGTCTGATTCTTTAAGAAAATTAATGAGATGATTACCATTATAATAGCCGGAACAGTAATCCAGAGTGCAAATATTCTTGCGGATGAACTTGCAACTCTATCTTTAGGTACTAGAAATTTAAAGTATCCATCATTATATCTTATTCTCAAGTCAATTAATTCTTTATAACTAGTGGTATCAAACCAAAATTCTCCTGAATTAAACTTTGATTTTAATTCTCTTCTTAAAGTCCTATCAATTGGACTAAACCATCTCTCGTTATACCTACTCTCAAAATTTTTTTTGTTAACGAGTTCTATGTTTAAATCAATGAATAACGAAAAGAGATTTTTCAATTCGTCTTTATTTGTTTTTTCGTTATCATAAACTTCAACAAATGTATTGATTTCGTTAATCAATGCTCTGGTCATTCCTTTGTTAGTTTTAATCCAAAGACTGTCAAAAAATACTATCGTGATGACTAATTGAAGAACCAATACAGGTACAGCTACAATTAGAAGAGCTCTATAAAATAGCCTTTTAGGAAGTATATTCTTAATAAAACTATTCAATCCAGAGAACATAACCCGCACCTCTTATCGTTTGTAAAAATTTTGGATTTTTAGGATCAATCTCAATTTTTTTTCGTAATCTTGTGATAATTACATCAATAGATCTTTCTTTATCCAGTTCAATTAATTGACCAATATCCTCTCTTGAAAATGTTTTACCAGGGTTGTTAATCATTTTTTCTAGAATTATTTTTTCTGTATTATTAATCTTAAATTCATTTTCATTTTTAATAATCAAAAGTTTATTTAAATCAATTTTAACATTTGCGAATTCAATAATTCTAACCTGTTCAGTTTTTAAAGTTTTATTTAAAATATTTTTAATCCTAAGTATTAATTCTTTAGGTTCAAATGGTTTAGGCAAATAATCGTCAGCTCCGATTTCTAAACCCTCAACCCTTTCATTTGCTTCTCCTTTAGCTGTTAAAAGAATAATTGGAGTATCTAATTTTTTTTTGTGATCATTGATGAATTCCAATCCATTTTTTCCTGGCATCATTATATCTAAAATTATTAAATCAAATTTTATTATATTTATCTTTTCTGATGCATCTTCAGCACTATTTGCAGTTGTAACTAAAAAATTATTTTCATTTAGGTATTTTTTAACTAATGATCTAATTCCATCATCATCATCAACAACTAAGATATGAGCAATAAATTTATCCATTTATAATTTTACTCAATACATTATCAAAATTTATCACTTCCTCTGAACTTGAATTAAGCAATGCGTTATAAATCCTTTTTTTTTGTAAATCGAAAATTTCATTAAATATTTTTTTCCCTTTTTCATTCAAAAAAACATGTTTCACCCTTGTATCCTGATCATCTTTTTTAAAAGTTACTATTTCTAATTTGATTAAATCTTTAAGTACTCTGTTTAGGCTTTGTTTTGTTACTTTTAATCGTTTTAAGAGCTCAGAAATAGAAATACCTTGGTACATTGATAGAAGATGAATAACTTTATGGTGAGCTAAACCGATAGAATATCTATCTAGTACCTTTTTTGCATCTGAAAATGTTTCTCGGTAGCTTACAAATAATTTTTCAATCAAATCTTTTAGTTGTTCGTCTTTTAAATATAAAAGTTCTTTCATTATAGGTAAGTTATATTGACATATTAAAGATACAAAGATAATTTTCACATATAATTTAAAAAAAATTTCATACATGGTACCGTACGATAAAAGAACTGGAAAAATTTGGTATAATAACGAGCTAGTCGATTGGACTGACGCCAAGATACATGTATTAAATCATGGACTTCACTATGCAAGTTGTGTTTTTGAAGGTGAACGAGTTTATGATGGTTCTATATTCAAATTAGAGGAACACACTTCAAGACTTTTCTATTCAGCTCATAGAATGGGGATGACAATTCCATATTCGGAAAAAGAAATTAATGATGCCTGTAATAAAATTATCTCAGTTCAAAATGTAGAAAATGGTTATGTAAGACCTACTATTTGGAGAGGAAGTGAAATGATGGCGATTTCTGCACAACAAACAAAAATCCATGTTGCAATAGCTACCTGGGAGTGGGGATCTTATTTTGATCCCAAACTCAAAGTGGAAGGAATCAGATTGAATATATCAAATTGGAGAAGGCCTGCACCGAATACAATTCCATGGGACACAAAAGCTTCAGGTCTTTATATGATTTGCACATTATCAAAACATGAAGCAGAAAAAGAAGGGTATACAGACTCATTAATGTTAGATCATGATGGAAATGTTGCAGAAGCAACTGGTGCGAATATTTTTTTTAAAGATAAAAATGGAGAAATTCATACACCTATTCCAGACTCTTTTTTAGATGGAATAACAAGAAGAACGGTAATTGAGATAGCAAAATCTAAAGGTATCAAAGTTAATGAGAGAAAAATAAGCCCATCAGAACTTTCTAATTTTGTTGGATGTTTTTTAACTGGTACAGCTGCAGAAGTAACACCAGTATCTTGTATTGCAGAAAACCAATTTAAAGTATGTGAAACTATAATTGATTTAAACGAAAGTTATCAAGCTTTAGTAAGAAAGAAAAAAGCAGCCTAATCTTTATTGTCTTCTGACATTGCATGATCTATTCCTTTACGCATATAATCATATCCAGTAAAAAGAGTTAAAAACGCAGAAAGCCAAAGAAGGATAATTCCAATAGTTTGAGCATTATAATCTTGAAAATTTACAATCTTATTTCCCGTATCTCCTGAAAGTAAAAGACCAATAGAGACCATTTGCAATACAGTTTTTAGTTTTGCTAAATTTGATACTGGAAGCTTAATTTTTCCTTTTGCCAAAAACTCTCTTAATCCTGAAATTAATATTTCTCGAGTAAGAATAATTATTGCTGCAATTACCTCATAATGCCTGATAGTGCCATCCATTACTAATAAGATTAATGCTGCAGCTACAATAATTTTATCAGCAATAGGATCTAATAATTCACCTAATTTAGACTCTTCTCCAAGCATTCGAGCTAGCATTCCATCTAAAAAGTCAGTAAACGAGGCTACTATAAATAATATTAATGCCGTTAAATCTCCGTAAAAACCTGGAAGATAGAAAGCCAAGACAAAGAAGGGAACAATTATTATCCGTCCAATTGTTAATATGTTTGGAATTTTTCTAAGCATAATTATTCGTGAAAAAAGTTATATATCTTTTTTGCTACTTTTTCTTCAACACCTTCTACAGATTTTATTTCATCAAAACTAGCAGACTCTACGGATCTAGCAGAACCAAAATGGTTTAATAATGCCCTTTTTCTAACTGCACCAATACCGTCTATTTGATCTAATAACGATTTTGATAATCCTTTGGCTCTTTTGGCTCTATGGGAGGTAATTGCAAATCTATGCGCTTCATCTCTAAGTCTTTGCATGAAGAATAAAGTTGGATCATTTTTTTCAAATTTATAACTTTTACCATTATAAAAGAACGTTTCGTCTCCACTATTTCTAAATTTACCTTTTGCAATAGCAATCATTGGAAGATCATGAAGACCTAATTCATCCAACACCTCTTTAGCTGAGGAATATTGCCCTTTTCCACCATCAATTAGAATTAAATCTGGAAGTGTTAAATAATTTCCTTTTTCTAAAATTGCCCTTTTAAACCTTCTAGATAAAACTTCTTTAAGCATAGCAAAATCATCTTGTTCAGTTCCTTTTATTTTAATATCAAATTTTCGATATCTCTTTTTAATGAAACCCTCGTTACCAAAAGTAACCATGGCCCCAACACTATTTGTTCCTGAAATATGACTATTGTCATAAACCTCAACTAAGTTGATAGGACTCTTTAGATTAAATTTTTTAGCAACTCCCTCGAATAAATCTTTATTATTATTTGTTTCATACAGCTTTCTGTTTAATGACTCTTTTGCATTTTTTTCAGCCATTGCCACCACTTTTGCTTTTGTTCCTTTTTTTGCTGTATTGATGGAAATAGTATTTCCCTCTTTTTTACTCAAAGTTTCTTCTATTAGTTTTTTATCTTTTATATCACTGTTGATAATAACTAATTTAGGTACAGTTTTATTTTCATAAAATTGCATTAAGAATGAAGACATGATTTCAGAAATATCTTGATCAGGATCGTGTTTAGGAAAGTAAGCTTGATTACCCCAATTTTGTTTAGATCTATAAAAAAACACCTGAATACAAGCTTTACCAGATTCTTTGTATCCAGCAATTACATCTGCATCAACTAGGTTAGCTTCATTAATTCGTTGAGAGGATTGAATTATATTCAGAGATTTTATTCTGTCTCTATAAATTGAAGCTTTTTCAAAATCGAGCTCATCGCTTGCAGCTTCCATTTCTTTAGAAAGATTTTTTTGTATATCTCTTGATTTACCTGATACAAATTGAATTGCTTGGTTTACTGTCTTTTTATAATCAGATTTATCTATGTAACCAACACATGGACCTGAGCACCTTTTTATTTGATATAATATACATGGTCTTTTTCTATTTTTAAAAGTTCCATCATCACAAACTCTTAACTGAAATATTTTTTGGAGCATTTTAATTGTCCAATTAGCAGTTCCTGCTGACGCAAAAGGACCAAAATAAAACCCTTCTTTTTCTTTTTTTCCTCTATGCTTAATTACTCTAGGCCATTGTTCTTTCTCACCAATAAATATGAAAGGAAATGATTTATCATCTTTAAGTAAAATATTAAATTTTGGTTTATGTTTTTTAATTAAATTAGCTTCTAAAAGTAAAGCTTCACTTTCATTTGCTGTAGTGGTGATTTCAATTTTAAAAGTCTGAGATAGCATTCTCTCTGTTCGAATTATGTGATTTTTTTCAACAACATAACTTTTCAATCTATTAGGTAAGTTTTTAGCTTTTCCAACATAAAGAATATCATCTTTATGATTGAGCATTCTGTAAACACCAGGGCTTTTAGGAATTAGTGGTAGCTCTTTTTTTATTACTTCTTTTCCAAGTTCAGAGCTTTTCATGACTTCTTTTTTTGGTAATTTGAATACCAACTGAGGTACATTCTTTTAATATCTCAAGTTTTTCAATTTGAAGCATTATTTTACCAATACGTTTGTCCTTAAACAAAATATCAAAAACATCTTCTGCTAAAGTTTCTAAAAAGTTGTAGTGTCTATTTTTGGTAAGTTTTTTAATCAATTTTACAACTTGCCCATAATTTACAATAGATTTAATATCTTCATCA
>CACJRE010000030.1 GCA_902595745.1 uncultured Pelagibacteraceae bacterium | reverse complement strand
TTAATGTTATTGCCAGACGATTTAATAATCAAAAAAAATTGCTCCAAATCTATGATCAGTACTCATAAAAAATATAAAGCATCTGTTATGGCAAGTATGAGTGTAAACAAAAAAACTGTCTCAAGATGGGGCATATATAAACTTTCTAAAAAATTAAATAAGAATGATTATTTGATTAATAGTGTGATTGAAAAACCAAATATTAAGGATGCTCCATCCAACAAAGCTGTTATTGGCAGATACATATTACCTAATAAAATTTTTTCAGAATTAAAAGGTTTAAAACCTATTAAAGGAGGAGAAATTCATATTACTGATGCTATTCAATCATTAATTGATAGTAGTGAAAAATTTATTGCACATAATTTTTCTGGCAAATATTTAGATTGTGGAAGTATGGATGGTTATATTAACTCATCCAAGGAGATTGCAAAATTATGAAATTATGCATGATTGGTACAGGCTATGTTGGGCTTGTTAGTGGAGTATGTTTTTCTGATCTTGGTAACGAGGTTATATGTGTTGATAAAGATCAGGATAAGATTAACAACCTTAAAAAAGGCATAATTCCCATTTATGAACCTGGATTAGAGGAATTAGTTCTTAAAAATTATAAAAATAAAAGATTAAAATTTTCAACAAATTTGAGTAATTCAATAAAAAAATCAGATATGGTATTTATATGTGTTGGTACTCCAACAAAAAAAAATAGCACTGGTGCTGATTTAAGCCAAATATTTTCAGTAGCTAAAGAAATATCAAAATCTATTAACAAATTTAAAATAATTATAACAAAATCAACAGTTCCAGTAACAACAGGTGATGAAATAGAAAAAATATTGTCAAAAAAAGTAAATAAAAATAAATTTTCAGTAGTATCAAATCCTGAATTTTTAAGAGAAGGTGAGGCTATAAGAGATTTTATATACCCTGATAGAGTTGTAATTGGTGCTAACGACAAAAAGTCAGCCACAAAGTTACGAAATCTTTACTCGCCATTAATATCAAAAGGGGCAAAATTTCTTTCTGTTAATCGAAGAGCTGCTGAACTTATCAAATATGCTTCTAATGCTTTTCTAGCGACTAAAATTACTTTTATTAATGAAATTGCAAATTTATGTGAAAAAGCTCAAATTGATGTCGAGGATATTTCTATTGGTATAGGATTAGATAAAAGAATAGGTAGTCGTTTTTTAAGAGCTGGACCAGCATATGGTGGATCTTGTTTTCCAAAAGATACCAAAGCTATTGTCAATACTGCTGATAAATTCAATGTTAATTTATCAGTTATTAAAAGTGTTATTAATTCAAATTTCTTGAGATCAAAAATACTTTTAAAAAAAGTTAATGAAATACTCAATAAAAAAATAAGAAATAAAAATATCTGTTTTTTGGGAGTTACCTTTAAAGCCAACACAGATGATATGAGAGACTCATCTAGTTTGGAAATGATACCTTTTCTTTCTAAAAAAGGAGCTAAGATTAAGTACTATGACCCAACAGGATCTAAAAAAGAGTTTAATAATTTAAAAAATGTAAACTTTGCTAATTCAATTTCTGATGCTATTAAAGGTTCAGATCTAGTAATTTTGCATACAGAATGGAATGATTTTAAATCAATTAATTTTAAAAAGTTACATTCATCAAAAAATTTAAAAATATATGATATGAGAAATATTTATTCTCCTTTGAAAATTAAGTCTCAAGGATTTAAATATTTTGGTATCGGAAGATAAACAATTAATTTAATTCAAAAATAGCATCAACTTCAACTGACACTCCTAAAGGTAGACTATTAGTGCTTACTGCCGCTCTTGTATGCATACCGGCTTCACCAAAAATTGAAGCTATTAAATCAGAAGCACCATTAATCACTTTAGGTTGTTCGGTAAAATCTTCTGTTGAATTAACAAATCCAGTTAATTTAATACAAGATTTTACTTTTGAAAGATCTCCATCGCATGCATTTTTAACTTGAGCAACAATACTTAATCCACATCTTTCAGCTGCCCTATAAGCATCATCAGTAGTTAGGTCTTTACCAACTTTACCTTTGATTAATTTTCCGTTCGAATTTATTGATATTTGACCTGAAACAAAAAGTAATTTACCTGAAACTTTAGTTGCAACATAAGAGCCAACTGGCGCTTTAGCTTCAGGCAAATCGATTTTCAATTCTTTAATTTTGTCTTCAAAATTCATTATTTTACCTTTTTCTTTTTTTTTGATTTCTTATTTTTATCGTATTCTTTTCTTTTCTCAATAAGGATTAACGCTTCTTCCATAATTAAATCTGTAGGATCTTTTTCCTCAGGAATTGTTGCATTTAAAGATTTATATTTAATATAAGGCCCATATTGACCCTTCATTACTCTTACAGGTTTTTTATCCTCTGGATGTTCTCCTAGATCTTTAATTATAGAGGAAGACATTCTTCCTGGTTTAGCTTCTGCGATTAGGGTAATTGCCCTGTTAAGACCAATTGAAAATATTTCTTCTATGTTTTCAATTCTTGCAGATTTATTTTCACATTTTAGATATGGACCAAATCTTCCAGTGTTGAGAGTAATTTCCTTCTGATTTTCTGGATTTAATCCTAAAGACTTTGGTAAAGAACATAAAAATTGAGCTTTTTCTAAATCAATACTCTCAAGCTCTAGACCTTTAGGTATGGATACATTTTTTAAAAGTTCGTTAACATTTGGTTTAAGTTTTTTTGTTTTTTTCTTTTTTTTTATAATTTTTTCTTCAGAAGGTTCATCTGGTATTTTTTCATACTGTAGATAAGGTCCAAATCTTCCATTTTTTAAAAATATATCGTTTCCATTCTCATGTTTACCAATGAATTTTGGTTCAGCTAATTGTGCTTGGGCAGCTGCTTTAGCTTTAGATAAAGGTCTAGTAAATTTGCATTCTGGATAATTAGAACAACCAATAAAAGCTCCACCTCTAAAACTATTTTTAAGACTTAATGAACCAGTTTCACATAATTGACATTTTCTGACAACATTTCCATCGTTATCTTTATCAAAGATCAATGTACCCAGACTTTCATTTAATAAATCCAAAACTTCTCTAGTTCTTTTCTCTTTAACTTTAGAAACATTGTTATTAAAATCTTTCCAAAACATTTCCAAAACTTTTATCCAGCTTTCTTTACCAGTAGTAATTTCATCTAATTGATCCTCTAAACCTGCTGTGAAATTGTAATCGACATATTTAGAAAATAATTTTTCTAGAAATGCAGAGATTAATTTTCCACGGTCAGTAGGAAAAAATCTTTTATTAAGTATTTCAGCGTATCCACGGTTAGCAATTGTCGATATGATACTTGCATAAGTAGATGGTCTACCTATTCCAAGCTCTTCTAATTTTTTTACTAGACTTGCTTCGGAGTATCTTGGAGGCGGTTGAGTAAAATGCTGTTCGTCTATAAGTGACTCAATATTTATTGGTCCTTTAGCCATTTCTGGTAAGATTGCTTCATCATCATCTTTACTTGGACTTGGAAATACTTTTAAAAAACCATCAAACTTTAGTACAGACCCACTTGATTTGCATATTGTACCATTATCTTCTGAGGTAATTGTTATTGTATTTCTGTCAAATTTTGCAGTCTCCATTTGAGAGGATAAAGCTCTACCCCAAATTAAATTGTATAGCTTTTGTTGATCTGTACTTAAATATTTTTTAACCGTATCTGGTGATCTAGTTATATCTGTAGGTCTAATAGCTTCGTGAGCTTCTTGAGCATTTTTTGCTTTTTTTCCTGAATAATTTAGAGGTTTCTCAGGCAAGTATTCTATTCCATATTGATTTTTAATAAAATCTCTAAAATCTGAAATAGCATCAGCTGAAAGGTTTGTTCCATCTGTTCTCATATAAGTAATTAATCCTATAGTCTCTCCATCTATTTCAATACCTTGATACAATCTTTGAGCAATTTGCATTGTTCGAGAAGCACCAAAACCTAATCTACTTGAGGCCACTTGTTGTAATGTTGAAGTTGTAAACGGACCAGAAGGGTTTCTACTAACAATTTTTGATGAAATATCACTTATATTAAATTTTTGATCTTTAATACTTTCTACTGCTTTATTAATTTCGTTTTTATTTCTAAAAGAGAATTTTTCTATTTTCTTTCCATTTAATTGAGAAATGCTTGAAGAAATTAAATTTTTCTTATCATCTTGAAAATTGATACTTAAGGTCCAAAATTCCTCTGGATCAAAAGACTCTATTTCATGTTCTCTTTCAGTTATAAGTTTTAAAGCTACAGATTGTACTCTACCAGCCGATTTTGAACCTGGTAATTTAGTCCAAAGAATAGGTGATATATTAAAACCTACTAGATAATCTAAAGCTCTTCTAGCCATATAGGCATCTACAAGTAAGGGTTCAATTTGTCTTGGATTGTCTATGCCATGTGTTACTGCTTTTTTTGTAATTTCATTAAAAACAACTCTTTCAACAGCTTTATCTTTTAAAAGTTTTTTTTCATTTAAATATTCTTTAACATGCCACGCTATCGCCTCACCCTCACGATCAGGGTCTGTTGCTAAAATAATTTTATTCGAGTCTTTTGCAGCATCAGTAATTTCTTTTAAATATTTCTTTGAAAAACTATCAACTTCCCATTCCATTTTAAAATTTTGCTCAGGGTCAACAGAACCATTTTTGGATGGCAAGTCTCTAATATGTCCGTAACTGGCTAAAACAGTGTATTCGTCACCTAAATATTTATTAATTGTTTTAGCTTTTGCTGGGCTTTCAACTATGACTAGATTCATAATTTAACAAACTAACCAAAAGTCTTTGATAGTCAAATTAATAAATTTTTGTCTTACTTTCTTCTTTATTTTTCAGTCGTTTAATATTTTCTCTATGGGTAAAGAAAATCAAAATAAACATTATAGCAAAAAAAATAGCATCATTTATCTGACCTGCTATTAGAATATAGATAGGGACTGATATGGAAGCGATTATCGATGAAAGTGATGAGTATTTAGATAATAAAAATATAAACACCCAGAACACAACAAAGATAAGTCCTAAGATGATGTTTATAGAGAACAAAATTCCAACGTAAGTAGCTACACCTTTACCACCGTTGAACTTAAGCCAAATAGGAAATACATGTCCTAAAAAAGCACATAAGGAGGCTATATAAATTATATCGGGATAATTAAACTTAACATAAATTACTGGTATTATAGCTTTTGCTATATCTAGTATTAAAGTTGAGTAACCTATAAGTTTATTTCCAGTTCTTAGAGCATTTGTTGCGCCTATGTTTCCCGAACCTATTTCTCTAATATCTTTATTTAAGAATAGCTTTGTTAAAATTAAACCAAATGGAATAGAACCCATTAGATATGAGGCAATGCCAATAACTAAATAATCCATTATTATATTTTAAATAATTCTTTACCTTTTACAAAGGTATTAGTGACTTTACCTTGGAGTTTTTTATCTTCAATTGAAGTATTTTTAGATTTTGAAATTAAATTTTCCTTTTTTACTATCCAAGGTTTATCAAGATCAACAATACAAAAATCTGCATCATTTCCAATTGACAAATTTCCTTTATCAATTCTTAAAATTTTTGCAGGATTTGATGTTAGTGCTTGAATGATTGTTTCAAGTTTTACGGATCCATTATGATATAATTCTAAGGATAAAGATAACAATGTTTCTATACCCGATGCTCCTGTAGCTGCTTGTGAAAAAGTTAATCGTTTAGACTCTTCATCTTCAGGTTTATGATCTGAAACAATTACATCGATAGTTTTATCTTTCAATCCTTGTACTAGTGCTACTCTATCTTCTTCTTTTCTTAGAGGAGGAGATAATTTTAGAAACGTTTTAAAATCACCAATATCATTTTCATTAAGAGATAAATTATTTATTGAGACACCACAGGTAAATTTAATATTTTCTTTTCTTTCTTTAACAACTTCGACTGATTTTGCTGCTGAGATTTGAGATATATGATATCGACACTTATTCTTCTCAAGAAGAGCTAAATCTCTTTCAATTATAATTCTTTCAGCAATATCAGGTATTCCTGACAAACCTAGCTTAGTAGCAATAATACCAGAGTTTATCATTCCATTTTTTGAAAGATGGTAGTCTTCAGCATGCTGCATTACTAGACAATCCAAGTCTTTAGCTGAATTCATTATTCTAGACATTAAGCTAGTATTTTGAATAGTTCTAATTCCATCTGTAAATGCAACTATTCCTTTTTTTGCTAACAATCCAAATTCTGTCATGTTTGTTCCCTCAATATTTTGCGTTAAAGAGGCGCAAGGAAACACATTAATTTTTGATTTGTCTCTTCCTCTTCTTTTTAAAAAATCTACAATTGAAACATTATCTATTATTGGATCTGTGTTAGGCATTGTAACCACTGATGTTACACCTCCAGATAATGCTGCATTACTTAACGTTCTGAAATTTTCTTTATATTCATAACCTGGTTCACCTACAAAAACTCTCATATCTACAAGTCCAGGAAAGATATATTTACCTTTTAAATCTATTGGTTTTTCTCTTGTAGGTAAATTATTGGAATTTACTTTTTTTCCTATTGCTTCAATTTTACCTTCTTCTGAAATTATTAATCCTCCATTTTCATTTAATGAGTTAAATGGATCAATAATATTTGCGTTTATAAAATATTGTTTTTTCATCTATTCACAAAATATTTTTAAACAAGCCATCCTTACTGCTACACCAAGTTCAACTTGTTCCTTTATTACACTTTTATTAATATCATCAGCTAGTCTTGTATCGATCTCTATTCCTCTATTCATAGGACCAGGATGCATAATAATTGCATCTGATTTTGCATGATCAAGTTTGTCTGGTGTTAAACCATAATATTCGTAGTACTCTCTATTTGATGAAAGAAATGAACTTGTCATTCTTTCATTTTGAAGTCTCAACATCATTACTATATCACAGTCTTTAAGACCTTTTTTCATATCAGTAAAAGTATTGACACCAAATTTTTCTATTTCTTTTGGCATTAAATTTGTTGGTGCAACTATATTTACCTCTGCACCCAACATTGTTAATAAATAGATATTTGATCTTGCAACTCTTGAATGAAGGATGTCTCCACAAATTGCAATTTTTAAACCTTGAATTTTTTTCTTTCTATTAATTATTGTTAAAGCATCTAATAAAGCTTGAGTAGGGTGTTCTCTTCTACCATCACCAGCATTAAGTACAGCACAATTAACTTTCTGAGATAATAAGTTACATGCACCAGAGTCTTGATGTCTAATTACAATTATGTCAGGGTGCATAGCATTTAAAGTCATTGCTGTATCAATCAAAGTTTCACCTTTTTTTATTGCAGAGTTTCCCATATTCATTGACATAACATCTGCACCTA
>CACJRE010000029.1 GCA_902595745.1 uncultured Pelagibacteraceae bacterium | reverse complement strand
AAATTAAAAAGTAAAAAAACAAAAGGTAAGAAAATGACAGTTAAAAAAGTTTCCCTTCCTAAAAAAAATATTGAGACGAAAATAGATGCAAAATCTGGAAAAGCTTCAGGAAATTTAATCAAAAATAATCCATCAACTTCAAATAATTCATCTGTACTTGCGCGTTCCCAAAGAAATATTGAGATAAAAATAGATCCAAAAACTGGAAAAGCTTCAGGAAATTTATTTAAAAGAGATCCTATAGTTTCAAATAACCCTTCTGTTAAAGTTGGCAAAACGTTATCGGGTAAAATTGATTTTAGTAAAAATAAAAAAAATGGACTAAGTGTAAAATCAGGTCAGCAAGTATCTGGAAAAGTTACAAAATCAAATTAATCAAACGATCTAAAAAAACAAAACAAATTAAATCTAAAAAAAGAAATAATAAATTTTTCTTCACTAATAAAATTAATTAACTTTTAAACAACTGTTCAAGATCAACTAGATCTTGATGACTAAAATCTTATTTAAATTTGTGATTGCCTATTTTAAAAGTTAGAAGACCAAAATAGTGCTGAAGTAATTTTTTATAGAATCTTTTAAGGTTTTATTTGAGATTTAATCGAAATTATTGATTACCTATTTTGAGGGCTAGATGTTCAAAATGGGCTTTTTTTGTTTCTTCCACCCATAATGAACGAACCAAAAAATTCAATTTTTCATACTACGTTAAAACATCAATATGGGTAAAAAATCCACAAGACAAAAAAAAAGCCAAAAAATATTCATTGAACCTTTAGAGCAACGAATAATGCTCGATGGTGCAGGAGCCTCTACTTTTCTAGATTTAATAGATGAACGCCAACAGGCAGATACAATAAAGAATAACTCAATAGAAGTTAAAAAATTTAAAGAAATAAAATCAGAAAATGGATCAAAAGAACTTCCTTTTACCAATGTTCCAAGAGATCAATTAAAACGAAAACAAATCGTATTCATTGATAAGCAAGTTCCTAATTATGAAAAATTAGCAAAATCTTTTAGAAAAAATGTTGAAATTCATTTTATTGAATCAAACGAAGATGGATTTAAGAAAATTGAGAAAACTTTAGAAAACGGAAAAAAATATTCAGCGTTACACATCATCGGCCATGGTAGTGCAGGGCAGATCTTATTTGGAAATGCACTCCTTACAAATGAAAGTGTTGAAAATTATAAATCAACTTTAAGTAATATTGGTGAAAGTCTGACTAAAAAAGGAGATATCCTTTTCTATGGTTGTAATATTGCTGCAAATGAAAGTGGAGAAGCTTTATTAAAAAAAATATCAAATATTACCAAAGCAGATATTGCAGCATCAGATGATTTAACGGGTAAAGGTGGAGATTGGGAATTAGAAAAAAAATATGGAATAGTTGAAACTGAAAATGTTGAAGTATTAGATTATAATAGTTCATTAGCTGCTGAAGATTTTAACGGAATTGCATCAATTAATGATAGGGTTGTAGAAATACACACCGCTACTAATTTTGAAGCAAGAGTAGTAAGTGGTCAAAATAAAAAATTAAATAGAGATGGACAACAAGATACGTCCGGTCAACATAGATTTATTATTACACAAGAACGTTCATATCAAACTTCTGGCACATTTGGCTTTACCGGTAATGACCAACATGACTATGCAGCTACTTCAGTGACTGCAAGTGCAAATAACCCTATAAATATTTACTTAGTATATTTAAACAACCCTCATGATAATACACCTTCACACAAACGAGGTCAGATAACTTTTGATCATCAAATTATTGGTATTTATAATAAACCCACAGATACAGTAGCAATGTCTAATGCTTCTAAACCAGGTGCAACTTATCCTCCCACCAATAAAACTATCAGCGGTTTTAATAATAGAAGTTACGAAACATCTCAAAGTGATGGTTGGAGTGTGAGTAATGGTAATAAAACTTTAACTGTTTATGCTGATAATGGTAAAAAGGGAGACTTCATGAGAGTTTTTACTTATGCAAGTAAACCTGTTGCAGTTAATGATACTGGTTATATTAATGAAGGTGCAACTTTAACAGTTGCCAATGGAGCTTCAGCAGTTTCTGGAACTTCTTCAGGAAGCCACAGTGGTGATGCTGAAGCTAATGATACTGATAGTGGAGGTCATACTTTAACCATTACTTCAGTTAGAAAAGGCTCAGTTGAGGGTAGTGGTACTTCAGGATCAGTTGGATCTCCGCTGACTGGTAGTTATGGCCAGCTGACTCTCAATGGTGATGGTTCTTATACTTATGTTGCAAATAGTAATATTTATGGCTTAGAGGCTGGAGAAACTGTTACTGATACTTTTAATTACACAATAACTGACGGAAAAAATAGTGATAAAGCAACAATAACAATCACTATAATTGGAGAGGTTTCAAATAACGCTCCTGTTGCAAGAGATGTATCTAGAGCAGTTAATGAAAATGCAATATCATCAGCAGGTGATGTGGTTGAATCTTCTGACGATGCAGATGGAGATACACTACATATTTCAACTCTCACCTATCTAAATATTTATGGTCAAAGCACTACCCAGACTATGGTGGCAAATACCGATTATGCTCTTAATACTAGATACGGAGTTTTAAACATCAATTCATCTACGGGAAATTTCACTTTTGATGCAAGTAGTACAACTTCCGATTATGACTCAGGTACACAGGGATTAAGTGCAAATACTGTATCATTTCTTAATATCAATTTGTTAGATGCTGGTGATTCAACAACAGAAACTTTTTACTATAAATTAAACGATGGAACAGTCTCATCAAATACAGGTACAATTACTGTTAATATTACAGGAATAAATGATACCCCTATCGCAGTAGATGACCAAAATACCATTACAGAAGGTGGAACGATTACACGTTCTTCAACTTCATCAAATACTTTAGTCCATAATGATACAGATGTTGATGGATCTGATAATAATACAAATTTTGCAGTTTTATCAGCAAGACCAGGAAGCGTTGATAGAGAAGGTCTTTCAGGGGGTACTTTAGATCAAACAACAAATCCCCATTACACGATAAGAGGAGATTATGGTTCATTAACAATTTATTATGATGGATCATACACTTATACAGCAGACTCACAAATTGCAGGTTTAGCTAGTGGAGATACAGTAAGTGATTATTTTAATTATTTAGTTAAAGACGATTCAGGTGAGTATGAGAACAATGTTCCAACAGACAGAAGCGCAGTTCCTTATGATAGTAACAGTCATGGTGTTTTAGAAATTTTAATTACAGGTGTTGATGATGAAACGGTTAATGCAGCACCTACAGTTACAAATGATACCGCTTATGTATACGAGGATTATGTTGTAACAGCTGTAAATGGTGCTAGTGCTAATGACGGATATTCATCAGCTCCGTTTTCAAGTTCATACGCAATTTCAGCAGACAGTAATTTCAACAGTAATCATGGAGACCATACAGGAGATTTACTTGAAAATGACACTGATAGTGATGGAGATTCACTTACAATTACAGGTGTAAGAAAAAAAGTTTTTACAGATCCATTTTCAAGAATTGCATCCACTACTCCATGGACTGATGTTGGCTCGAGTACATCTGTGGTTGTAAATAATAGCAACAAAGAACTTGGTAGTGGTGGACAAACTCTTACAGGTAATTATGGAACATTATCAATAGGTGCTAATGGATCCTTTTCTTATGCAGCAACTGCATCTGCTACTGATGAATTAGATTTAAATGAAACAGTTACAGATTCTTTTGAGTATAGAGTTTCAGATGGAACTGATATTGCAATTGGAACCTTAACCGTAACCGTAAAAGGAATTAATGATTTACCTGTGGGAGTTAATGATACAGACTCTGTTACAGCTGGATCAAGTATTACCAGATCAAATGATAGTGAATATGATGTTTTAGTTGATGATACTGATGTTGATGGAGATGACAGTCATACGAATTTTACTATATATGGAATTTCTATTGGTGGCACAACCGGGACCTTTTCAAGTGGTAGTGCAACAATCAATGGTACTTATGGAACATTAACAATTAATACAAACGGAAGTTATAGTTATGATGCTTCAAGTAATGCAAATGCATTAGCACTTGGAAATGGTGTAACAGCATCTGATACATTTACATATTCATTTTATGATAATGATGGCTCTTCAAAGTTAAGTGGAGTGAATATACATGCTCTATCCAGTTCCCCTACAGCGCAAGCGACTTTAAAAATAACAGTTACAGGGCAAACTCCACTAACAACAAATGATACTGGTTATATTGCAGCTGGATCTACTTTAACAGTTGCAGATGGAGGTTCTGCTGTTTCTGGAACAAGTACTGGAAGCAATAGTGGAGATGTATTAGATAATGATACAGGAACCTCTAATACTGTAACTGCAATTATATCTGAAGCGACAGGTCAATCAGGAACAGTTGGATCTGCTTTAACAGGTACTTATGGAGATTTAACAATTAATGCCGATGGTTCTTATACTTATGTTGCAAATAATGCAGCTTCTTTAGGGGCAACTACTGCAACTGATGTTTTTACTTATACGGTAACAGATTCTGGATCTGGAAGCACTGGAACAGCAACTATCACAATTACAGTTATAGGTTCAAATGATGCACCCACTGCAACAAATGATACTGGTTATATTTACGAAGACTCAGCTCTTAATGTAATTAGTGACAGAGGTTCAGTGAATACAGAGACGGGTACTGATGACAATAATAACAACGAAAGCGGTGATCATACAGGAAATGTGATGATCAACGACACAGATCCTGAAAATTCTGCAATAACAATTACATCTATAAGGCATACAGGTGGTACACTTTCTGGATCAGCAATATCAACCAATGAAGACGCTAATACTTCAACAACAAGAACAGATATAACTGCAAGCACAACTTATTTAAATGGCTCAAGTGTTACAGGAGATTATGGAACTTTGACAATTGGAGCAGATGGTTCTTATACTTATCTAGCTAATTCAGCAAATGAATTAGATGATGGAGATATTGGAACCGATATATTTACTTATACTGTTTCAGATGGAAGTTTAACTGATACTGCAACTCTTACAATTACAGTAGAAGGAATAAATGATGCACCAGTTGCACAAGATGATTATGGGTTTATAAATGAAAATTCAACTTTAACTGTAAGCGATGGTGATATTGCTACAACAGATACAACAACAACCAACCTTACATCAAAAACACTTGTAAGAGGTTCTACAACTGGAGATCAGTTTGGACTAGATATAAGATTTAATAATGATGGTACCAAACTTTTTAAACTTGGCAGTAACAGTAAAAAAATATTTCAATACTCTTTAGGAACTGCTTATGACGTGTCTACTATAAATACATCTAGTTCAGACTCAAGTGGGGTGCTGGGAGTTAAAACATCAGATGCATTTTCTTCAATTGGAAATGGATTTTCATTTAATAACGATGGTTCAAAATTATTTTTAAGTCTAGGATCAGGTGTAATTAATGAGCACTCATTAAGTACCGCATATGATATTACCACTATCAATGAAACTGCATCTGATACTTTTGATACAGGTATATCAGGTCTTAGAGGTATGACTTTTAACTCTGATGGAACTAAAATTTTAATTAATAGATTTAGTGACAGTGAACCAGAAGACGTTGTCCAATTTTCTCTTAGTTCAGGTTATGATTTATCATCAATTAATTATGATGGGGGAGTAGCTTTATCAATTTATAATGTGAGAGGTTTAGCTCTAAGTGAGGATGGAACAAAAATGTTTATCTCCAATCAGGGCAATGGAAGAATTCTGCAATATTCGCTCTCAACCCCTTTTAGTATTAATGATGGTGTAACTTTTAATGGATCTTTCACTACAGATTATACTGCTATGAGAGGGTTAACCTTTAATGATGATGGAAGTAAAGTTTACTATATTGATATGATTACAACTGGTAACAAAATAAAATCTTATGATCTTGGTGAAGAATATAGAGTTTGGAATTTTGCTAACTCAGGAACAACAGGGGAGTCCACTGGAGATTTAATTGACACTAATTCCTCAACTCATACTGATAGTGATAAAGATGGTTCTGCAAGCTTAACAATTTCTGCAATTAGAACTGGAACAGAAGATGCTGGAACTGGAACATCAGGTACCATTGGTTCTACTTTAACTGGTACTTATGGTGTATTAACTTTACAATCAAATGGTTCGTATACTTATGCCGCTAATACTGCTGCAACAGAAGCATTAGATGCAGGTGATGTTGCAATTGATTACTTTACTTATACTTTATCTGATGGAACAGCTACTGATACAGCACAACTTGCAATAAATGTAATAGGGGTAAATGATGCTCCAACCACAACAAATGATACAGGGTATATTGCTGAAGGTTCAACTTTAACCGTTGCAAACGGAGGTTCAGCTGTTTCTGGAACAACCACTGGAAGTAATAGTGGTGATATTTTAGAGAACGATACTGATATAGATATAACCGCAGATTCTTCAGGAAATGTAACAGAAAGTTCTGATGATGTTTTGACAGTTACAGGAACTGTAAGTCAAAACGGTGGAACGAATACATCAGGTAGTTCTGTTAGCTCAAATAGCCAAACAGCAAGCGTTGGTTCAGCAGTTACAGGTTTGTATGGTTCTTTAACAATAAATGCCAATGGATCTTACTCTTATGTTGCAAATAATGCTGAAGCATTAGATGTTGGAGAAACAGTTACTGATGTCTTTACATTTACAGTAACAGATAGTCAAAGTGCAACAACTACAGCAACTCTAACAATTACAGTTATTGGTGTTAATGATCTTCCAACTTCAGCTAACGCAACTGTTTATGTAAATGAAAGAAATACAGACTCGTCATATGGTGAAAGAACTCCTTCAGCTAATTTTATCAAAACTTTTGCATCAAGTGATTTTGCTTTTACAGATACAGATACTTCAGATAGTAGTTTAAGTGCAGTTAAAATTGTAACCTTACCATCATCTGGAACATTAACTTTAAGTGGATCTGCTGTTTCAGCAGATCAAGAAATTGCTACTGCTAGTATTTCAAGTTTAGTTTATACCCCAACTGCTAATTCTGAAAGTAATGATAGTTTTACTTTTAAAGTTTCAGATGGAACAGGTTTTAGTGCTTCCGCTTACACAATGACAGTAAGCAATAATGCTGCTCCAGTTGTAACTGATAAAAATATTGAAACTGCAGTCATCTCTGGAGGAGGTACAAGTACAGGAGATGTTCATGATTTTGTTACCGACAGTGATGATGCTGACAGTGTTTTAGTGGTAACAGGAGTTGCTGCAGGAAATGAAAGCACAAACTCTTCAATTATTTCTAATGGAACAGGGGTTGGATCTGCTGTGACTGGAAGTTATGGAACATTAAATATAGCTGCAAATGGAACCTATACTTATACTTCAACAGTTTCATTATCAGCTGGTGCAAGTTCAGTAACTGATACGTTTACTTATACAACAAGAGATAATGAAACAAACACAGATGAAAATTATGCATATGATACAGGTACAATTACATTTACAGTAATTCCCTCGTTAACCTTAGTAGATGATACAGATACCGTAACAGTTGGAAATACCGTTACAGTTAATGATGGAGATACAGAAGATGTAATTGCAGATGACAGTACATCATCAGGAACTTTAACTGTCTCAAATATATCTTTCACTGATAGTTCTGATACTACAACTACAGAAACGGTAACAAGTGGTGGAGTTACTATTACAGGGTTATATGGACAATTAACCATTTACGAAAATGGAAGTTATACTTATACGCCAAATCAGAATGCATCAACTGCTCTTGATGCAGGTGAAACTGGCACTGATGTTTTTACTTATACAGCTACTAATGGAACGGATAGTGGAAATGCTACTCTTACTTTTACGGTAACAGGTA
>CACJRE010000028.1 GCA_902595745.1 uncultured Pelagibacteraceae bacterium | reverse complement strand
TAATGGAAGAGATACATTTTTTTTTCTTAAAAATAACATTAAGTGTACCGCTTATGATATTTCAAAAACAGCAATAGATCAAAATAGAAAATTTTTCAATAAAGTTTTTTATAAAAAAAATATATGCAAAAAAAAAGAAAAGTTAAAAAAAAATTACTTTGATTGTGTTTATGCTAGATTTTTTCTACATACTATTAATGAAAATGAGCAAAAATTTTTTTTTATAAATTCATTTAATAAATTAAAAAAAAATGGTTTTCTTTATTTAGAATTTAGAACCATGAATGATGTTTTGTCAAAAAAAGGGAAAAAAGTTAGCCACAATGAACGAATAACTGACCATTACAGAAGATTTATTAATCCAATTGATTTATTAAATGATTTAAAAAAAAATTTTAACTTTGAAGTAATTTATTGCAAATCAAGCACTAGATTTGCAATATTTAATAAGCAAAGACCTAATGTTTGTAGATTAATTTTAAAAAAAAATTAAGTGAATTTTATAACTCCTGTTATCAACTTATTTAAAATTTTAAATATTAATAAGATTGATTATTTATTTTATTCTGAGGGAAAAGTTTACCAAAATAATTTTTATAATTTCATTGTTAAGTTAAATGAAAAATCCAAAAGTAAAATTTATTATGTAAGCTCAGAAATTAACGACAAGATTAATTTAGAAGGAGTAGTAAATATATATATATCTAAAGGCTTAGCGAGATTATTCTTTTTCAATTATATAAAATGTAAATTTTTTTTTATTACTTTAACTGACATAGGAAATTATTATTTAAAAAGATCTAATAAAGTTGATAAATATGTATATATTTTTCATTCACCTATAAGTCTTAGTAGATCTTATACACCAAAAGCCTTCAACAATTATGATATTTTCTTTTCAATAGGAAAAAAACATAGTGAAGAATTGACAAAAATTTTTCAAAATAATAACTTGAAAAATAAAAATGTTGAAAATATCGGATATTTTTATTTTGATTTCTTAAATAAAAAATTAAACTTACAGAAATTTGAAAATAATACTATTTTAATAGCTCCATCTTGGAATTATAACCCCAAAAATTTTATAAATACTAGTTGTATCGAATTAATTAGTCGACTTTTAAATAAAAAGTTTAAAGTAATTTTTAGACCACATCCTCAACATTATACGAAAAACAAAATTATTTTGAAACAAATAAGAAAAAATTTTAAAGAAAATACAAATTTCAAATTTGATAATAATTTTTCCAATATTGAATCTATTCAAAAATCAGAAATTTTAATTACTGATAATTCAGGTATTGCGATTGAATTCTGTTTAATAGCAAAAAGACCAGTATTTTATTTTGATAGTAGCCTCAAATTACATAATAGAGATTATTATCAAATTAGTGATACCACTATAGAAGACATCATTAAAAAAAAATTTGGAAAAATTATTAGAGATTCAGATCTAATAAAAATCAGAGAAGTGATAGAAGAACAAAAAAAATATTTTAATCAAGAATTAGTTAAAGAAATCGACGATTTTGTAAACATTAATTATTTTAATTATTCAAAATCAGTTGATAAAGCTTTAAATTACATTATGAGTATAGACTAATCATGCTAATAAAATTTATTTTTGTACTGTATTTTTCTTTAACTAGTATTGCTCACGCTTATATTGATCCAGGTTTTCTTAGTAGTATTGCAATGTATCTTTTTATGATTATTAATTTTTTAGTTCTTGTATTTTTCGTTTATCCAAAAGAATATATAAAAAAAATATATAAAAAATTTTTCGTACAAAAAAACGATAAAAATGATATTTCAAAAAATAAATAATGTAATTATTTTATATTTTTTATCATTAATTTATTTAATAAGTTTTCATTTTATAATTAGAGATAGTCTATTTTTTCAATCAAAAATACAATATCTTTTATATTATATTTTTTTCACAGGATTTTTATTCTTTGTTGTATTTTTCTTTTACTTTAAAATTTTTATTAAAAAACAATTTTTTTTTAAAGCATATTTGAAGCTTGTATTATTTATATTTAGTTTAAATTTTTTTCGAACTATTTTTTTTTTTTTTGAAAACAAAATTAACTCAACATTAGCTGATGCAATAATTTTTATACTTTGTGTATTATTTTGTGCTTTTACTGCATATAAAACAAACTTAAAAAAAGAATTAGTAAATAAAGCTTATTTTTTAGTTAAAATATTTTCATATATGGTATTTATAATATTAGCGATTAACTTTTTTTATCAAAAAAATAATTTTAAATATTTTGATTCAAACCAAAGTGAATATCCTGTGGTTTTAATAATTATTGATGGATTACCAAAAAATTTTATAAAGAATTATTCAAATAAAGAAAATGATGTAAGCATAATCAACGATGAAATAAAAGACGAATATATTGTTACGAATTATAATAGATATATTACACCAACCCCATGGACATGTGGTTTTTTTTCAAATTTATATGGAGTTTCACCAAAAAATACATTTAGACGTGATCAGAAATTTACAAAACTTCTATCGAAAAAAAATTTATCAAAAAAAAATTTTTTTCATGAATTAAATGATTTAAACGTTACTTATACTTGGGCTGTGAGTCATAGCTGTGCTGTGCCCGAAGGTTCTTCAGCAGGAATATCAAATTATAATGGATTTAAATCAATTTTGAACTTTTCAAATTTGATGGCTATTTACTTAGACAAAATAGGTTTACCGTTTCACTCAATAATAAACATGAATACCTTTAGAGGGGATCCCGTAGCAGTTCATTTAAAGGAAAAATCATTTATTAAAAAAATTTTTGATATGTTTGCATACTCCGAAGGCTATAATTTCGAGACTTACATGTTAAATACTTTAAAATATTCAAAAAAAGATTTTTATATTATTCATTTAAATTATTCTCAATGGAAATATCTTGAACTTAAAAATTTTAAAGAACCAATAAATATTTTATTAAAAGATATTAATAAATTTTTTAAAAAAATAAATGTTGATCAAAAATTCAAAAATTTTAATTTTATTATTACTTCAGATCATGGTTTTTCATTTGCAATTGATGATTTTGGATATGGAGAGTCTTCTAGATTAGAAGTTATAGAAGTTCCATTTATAATTATAAAACAGAAGAGTCTTGAAGACTTAAAATCAACTAATTTTACCAATATCTACAATCCTTGTTCATTTAGAGATTTTCAAAAATCTCTTTTGGTTCATTTTGCAGAAAAAAAAAATGTTTTCTCAGTAAATTGTTCTAATGAAGCCAAAACCAGTTTTTCTTATCCAGACGAAAATAATAAAAAATGGATATTAACTGTATTTGAAAATCAGAATATTTATAGATATGACCTTTATAAAAAGTACTTTGATGGTATGAGTGATCTAAAAATGAATAATGAAAATAAAGAAAAACTTATACAATTTTTAGACAATTATGGTATTAAAAATAATTTTTAAAAATAAAATTAAAATTAAATTTTCTTGTTGATAATTTTATTTAACTACCGTTAGTAATCTTTTCTTTGCATTGAGCGGTGGGGTTGAATTTAAGTGTAATATTTGTAAAATTTTTTTATTAAATTTTGTTCTGACTTTTTTACTAAATAGTTCATTATATCTAAAATGAGGCTTAACCCACCATTGTGTATATGCGCTCCATATACCCCATCTTGATAGATTAGAAGGGTTTCCTGATTTATGCCAAATTGAACTATCAAATATAGCCATCGATCCTTTTTTCATTAAAATTATATTTGATTTATATTTGTTTTCTCTTTTTGGTTTAGTATTTAATTTGTGTGAACCTTTTACATAGTGTGTAGAACCATTATCTTTATTAAAATCATCGAGAGCTATTATCACATGAAAAGAACCACCATAACCAAATTTAATATTGTCATAGTTATATGACCAGTCAGTGTGCCATCCTGTACCATCTTTTTCTCTTTCATTTTTTTTATCTTGAACATTCATAATAGAGGAACCTCTAAGAACGTAAGACTTACCAAGCAATGTGTTTAATATTGCATCTAATTTTTCATTAGATAAATAATGAGTTAGCTTAGGTTTTTCGATAAAATAATTGCTAATTCTAGTACTACCATCGTTAAAATATATTTCTTCACCCTCATTAAATCTTTTTTTTTGTAGTTTTAGAGAATAATTTTTAAGTGTTTTACACTCATTTGTGGAAATAACATTTTTTAAAATAGTAATCCCATCTCTTTTCAATTCAGTAATAGCTTTATCGACATCAGACATTTTTATTTAACTTACTAATTTTAGTAAATCTGAAACTTTTAGACATTTTACAACTTGCATTGGATCTATTTCTTTTTTTGTTTTATCTCTAAAAACAACCACAAATGTCATCATGGCTAAAGAGTCCCAAGCTTTAAATTTATTTAATTCATCATTCATAGTTATCTCATTAGAGGAAACTTCTAAAACATATGCCAACTCATTAATAAAATTATCTGTATTCATGAAATTAAAAGTAATATATAAAATTAATTATATGTCAATATAATACAAAATTTCAAAGTAATGAAAAATAATTCCTCATATTATACATCTAAAAAAATTTATAATACTGAGATAAGTAAACTTAAATTAAACTATCCTGTCTTTGTAACAAATTTGTCTAAGCTACAAAATGAGGGAGACTATGTTTTGTTTAATTTTTATGGAGAAGAGTACATTGCCGCAAAATCAAAAAATAAAATTTCAATTTTTCAAAATAGATGTTTGCACAGATCTTTTCCTTTAAAGGAAAAAATAAACGGAAATGAAAAAATTATATGTCCATATCATGGTTGGTTTTATAATTACGAGGGAAAATTAATTGGAATACCACAGAAAAGTTGTTTTAAAGTTTTACCTAAAAAAAAACATTTAAATCAGTTAATCCCAGAAGTTTGTGGCAAATTTTTATTTGCCTCTTTCAAGAAAGGAAATTTAAAAAAAAGTTTAGGAAAACTTTTTAAAGTAGTAGAAAAAATTTCTAACAATATTAATAAACTAGAATATTCAGATGCAATAGAATATAATGCTAATTGGAAATTATGTGTTGAAAATTCTTTAGATGAATATCATATTGTTAAAGTTCACCCCACAAATGCTGGTTATTATGGCTATATGAAGAATTATAAATATTACGAGGAAGGAAAAAATTTGATATTATTTTCATCAGAAAGCTCAAAAGATAGCATTGACTATAAAGAGTTTTGTGGAAATATTTTAAAAGATAAATTTGATTACAGCGGTTATAAGATATTTAATCTCTTTCCCAGTACTTCACTGACTATGTATTTTGGTCTTTTATATTTTACAAATTTTCATATAGTATCAAAAGAGAAAACAATAAATAATATTGAAGTATTTTCAAATAAATCTCATAAGGTATCTGACATTTACGTAAAAAAATTTGTAGATAATTTTTTTACAAGATCTGTATTTGAAGATAAAGAAATTATTGAACGTTATCAAAAAAAATTAGAAAAAAATTCTCCTTATAAATTTCAGGAATATTTTTCAGTTTTTGAAAAAAGAATTAAAACTTTTAGAAAATTTTTGGCTTAATCAATGATTAAAGATTTTGCAGATAACCTAGCATCACTTGGAATAAAAAAAAATGACTCAATTTTTGTTCACTCTGATTTATCAAATTTTAAAAATTTAAAATTAGATTTTTGGTCCCTTAATAACATTATTTTTGAAACAATTTTAGAAATAGTAGGAAATGAGGGCGCAATAATGGTTCCAACATTTACTTATAATAATTTTCATTCACAAAAAATTTTTAATAATAAAAAAACTTTTTCTGAAACAGGTATTTTCTCTGAACTTGTAAGAACAAAAAAAAATTCACTAAGATCAAATCATCCAATTTTTTCCGTATCTTCTTATGGAAAAAAATCAGAATTATTTGTTAGAAATAATAGTTTAAACTCAACTGGTAAAGGCACACCTTTTGATAGAATGTTTCATTTTAATACTAAAATTTTACATATTAATATAGAGTTAGTAACTAGGTGCACTTATTTGCATTTCATAGAGGAAAAATGTGATGTTCCATATAGATACTCAAAATATTTTAGTTATGAAGTTATAGATCAAGATAATAAAAAACAAAACTTATTATTCGAAAATTATGTGAGAAAAAGAGAAAGTTTAAAATTCCCAAACTACTCAAAAAAACTTCAGAATTTATTAATTACTAATAATATAACCAAAAAAAAAATTTTCAAAAAAAATTTAGTTACAGTGACTGAATGTCAAAAATTATTTAAATTTATTTCTACTAAAATGAAAAAAAATAAATTTATATTATGGGAAAAAAAGTTTTAATTAATAGTAAACTATATCATGAATATTTGTTTTATTAAAATTTATTTGACAAGCTGACCAAGAAAGACCAACTCCAAATCCAACCAATAGACAATTAATGTTTTTATTATCTAAAAATTTTTTGTTGTGACAAATTGTAATTGGTATTGATGCGGATGCTGTATTACCAAATTCAGAAATTGAGACTAAAGATTTGTCAATAAATTTTGTTTCTTTATTAATTATATCAATAATAGTTTTGTTTGCTTGATGAAGTATTAAATATGAAATCTCATCATGTATAAGATTAAATTGATTTTGAATATCTTTTATCATTTTAGGCACTTCTTTTATTGTGAAAGAAAATACACCCATGCCATTCATACATAGTACTTTTTTCTTTTGTGATAAGATTTTATCTTTTATCATTAAATTTTCATATCCACTTCCGTCATTTTTAATACTAAAAAAAGATTGTTTATTTTCGTCTTTATTTTCCAATAGAGTTACAGAAACACCATCACCGAAAAGGCAATATGTGCTTCTATCTTTTTCATCTAAATATTTTGATAATGTGTCGCCTACAATTAACAAAATTTTTTTAATATTTGGATTATTAAATAACAGCGAAGATTGAAATAAGCCAATGGGATAAGCAGAACAACCAACATTTTGATCATAACATATACAATCATTTTTTAAATTAAGTTCTTTGTGAATTATAAAACTTCCACCAGGTGACACAAAATCTGTTGTTTGTGTTATAAAAATTAAAGCGTCTATTTCTTTTGGATCTATTTTTTCTCTTTGAAAAATATTTTTGGCTAAATCTATGCTTAAGCTAATAGATGATTGATCTTCCTTAGCAAAATATCTTTCTTTTACTCCACTATTTAAAAAGAGCTTATTTTCAATTTCTGCTCCATATATTTTAGTAATATCCTGCCTATTAATCTTAGCTGAAGGAACTGCTGCTGAAATGGAATTTATGGTAAAGTTCGAAGAAGAGTAATACATTTATATACATATAACCTAAAAGATAAAACAAACCAATTTCTAATTCAGTTTTTATTTAGTTTTAATTAAATTTGGAATTTAGATTGATCTTTAAAAATACCTACCTCTTAAGTAATAGTTTTTTGATTGAAAAACCCAGTTTTACAAAAAGAGTATTTAAAAGCTGGAAAAATAGGTATAATTTCTTTTTTAAAGTATGAATTCATAAAATTATTTAACTCTTTTACATTTATCATCTCAACCTTTTCTATAAATTTAAGAAATATTAGTATGTATTGAGACTATATTATTTTTATTACAATTATTTTTTTCTAGGATTTTCTTAAAATTATTGAATATCATTCCAACTTTATTATAATGAAGGTTTATTAAGATAACTAATTATTTTTTAAATCTTCAGCAAAAATTAATTTAAATGGTGTGAAAAATATCTCTAACATAACGATACTTTTAACAATTTTTAATAGAGTTGATCAAACAAACAAATGGTTAGATTTTGCCGAAAAAAACAAGGTTCCTTTTAAAATTTTTATTTCAGATGGTGGAAATGTGTCTGGTATTAAAAAAAAACTAAACTTAAAAAAAAGAAAACTTAACATTACATATAAGAAATTTAAGTATTACAAAAATTATAATCATTTGTTTGAAAAATTTTATGAGTCTGTAAAAAAAATTGATACAAAATATATTTTTATTGCTGACGATGATGATTATATTTTTTCAAATTCAATCATAAAATCAGCAAGTTTTTTAGATCAAAATAAACATTATTCTTGTGCGAAAGGTATTAATTGTTTGGGAGAGTTGATAAGAAATAATAATAAAGTTTTAGGGTTAATTTTAAGAGATGAAGGTAAAAAAAAATATAAGTCAATATCTTCGAATATTCCAGATTTAAGACTTATAGAATACTTTAAAAAAAATCATTTATCAGTTTATAATGGTTTACACAGAAAGGGTTCTCTTTTAAAGACATTTAAAATCTTAAATTCAAAAAATTTTTTTAATTTATTTGTCACAGAATTAATTTTTTGTCTTTCGGTTATATATAACGGTAAAGTTGTAAGAATGAACCACGTAGATTACATAAAAATGGACAATACAAAACAGAGCTCTAGTTATAATTTTTATCTTTTCAGACCATTTTCATTAATTAGTAAATCAAAGGAATTTTCTAAAGAAAACAATTTAATTTTTGAATTTATAAATTTTTTTAATAAAAAAAATGAGAAAAAATTTAGATTTCTACACAATCAAGCCGTTGAAAATGATAGAGTTTTAAGAATTGAAGAAGAGAATAACAACGACACCTTTTTTAAAAAATTCAGATGGATAATTAAGAGTATTTTTATAAAAA
>CACJRE010000027.1 GCA_902595745.1 uncultured Pelagibacteraceae bacterium | reverse complement strand
CAAATGTCCCATCACAGGAACATCTTCTCTAGCTAACATTTCAACAATATCCATACTTCTTGGTGTCATCACAGCATCTGCTCCATTTTCTAAAGCTTTAAAGGCACCACGCATAATATCTTCAGCTGTTACATATTCATTTAAAACTAATGCAGCAGTTAAAAAAATATTTTTGGACCCTTTTCTAACTTCAACTACGTTTTTTGCATTTGAAATAATCATGTCAAAGCCAGCTTTTTCAGCAGCATCAGCTTCTTCAAAACTATTTGCAGTTACTTGAGTAAATTTTTTTTTGCCTTTTGCTTTTTTTAAATCTGCAACTGTTAAATTACGTTGAGCTGGCTTAGCTGCCCAAGTATAAATATTTTTCATTAAATACCTTTATAAACTATATCTCTTCTATCTATAAATCCCTCAAAAGTTTTTATTGTTATTACTGAAGGCAAAATAAAAATTGATCTTTTGTCTTTTTCATTTCTGATAATTCTAAAAAACCCTTTTTTAATTGCAGTATCTATATAAACATTTGATGTCAGATAAGATTTTTCAATAACTTTTAATAATTCATTTTTAGTAATTGATTTATTTTTATAATAAGCAAGCATTACCATATGCAACATAATCCAATGCTGAGGAGTTAGAGAAAACCAATTAAGTAAATCATTTTCAAGTCTTCCTTCAAAATCACCTAATGAAGCTTCTGCTAATTTAATTCGTTTTTGAGTAATTTTCGGAATTTTTTTTTGTTCCTCAAAAGATTTGGGATACTTGAATTGCTTCTTCATTCCAAAATATTATAATAAACAAAGTTAAATTAATATTATTTTTTATTGGTCAATTCTTTGTAAATATTATTAACTCTATGCACTTCTGAAGCAGTATTAAAATAACCCTCATATTCTATCTCATCAGGAGTTACATCAAAGTGATAATGACCTGCTATATTTTCTTTAGTATAAGAGTGAAAATGAGTGTGTTCACCAGACTCTCTTAAATTAAGATTTCCTCCTGTTGGATCGCCAGTCCAAAGCACACAATAACCCTGTAACTCAGGTCCAACAGGTTCATAAAATTGTAAAAAATCTTTTACACATTTCATTTGTTCAGAATCATAATATTCATGTTTAATATCTTTATAATCAGGTTGAACGTGTGATCTTATCTTTCCTTTTAAAATTCTAAAAACTCCTGCCATGGCCATGTGATCATTGTCTTTAATCTTTAAATTATCAGATAGAGCTTTTCTCATTGCTTGAGAGAGAGATCCCTGTTGTCCTGATCGTCCTTTTATTTTTAATTTGATAACTTTACCTGTTACCCCATCAGTATAAAAAACATTACCTAATCCACCATGTTTTCTAGCTGTATATTTTTCAGCAATACATTCTTTATTTTTTCCAACTCGGGCTATTATTGATTTTGATTCATCAGTGATTAGATTTTCATTAATAATTAGTTCTCCACAATGTCCATCTAAACATGACATAGCTCCTGAACCAGCTCCTAAAGCATAAGACTTTTCTGAACCAATCATTTTAGAAATTTCCTCATAATCAAATTCAGCTCCAATCAATTTTGGATCATGCATGTACGGTTCGCCACCAACATCTATAATTTTTTGATTTCCACTAATTCCTTCAGATGGACAGCCCCAATCTCTTAAATTAGGACAATCAACAATTGATACTTCAACTAATTTATAATTATTTGATAATCCACTTTGTAAAGCATCAGAAATTCTATCAAAAGAATATTCTTTAAATTTTGATTTTTCTATTTTTAATTGCATCATTAATTAAGCTATATTTTATTTTGCATAATGTCTATAGATAATATATATAATATCTATACATAAATTAATTTATAAAAGGCTTGGATGATAAATAAAGATTTAAAAGTTGCAGTTTTAGGTGCTGGTGCAATGGGTTGTTTGTTTGGGGGTTTGTTAGCTGAAAAAGGATTAAACGTTATTCTAATTGATGTTTGGAAAGAACATGTAGAAGCAATAAATAAAAACGGTCTCAAGATGGATGGCCATGGTGGCGACAGATTTATTAAAATTAAAGCAACGACTGACCCATCGAAAGTTGGTATCGTTGATGCTGTAATAGTAATGTGTAAAGCAACTGCTTTAGAACCAGCTTTAAATAGTGTGAATAATATCATTGGTGAAAAAACAGTTTTTATGTCATTTCAAAACGGCTTTGGTCACGAAGCAATTATGCAAAAAATTGTAGGAATTGAAAAAGTTCTAGGAGGAACAACAACTCAAGCTTCAAATATATTAGGACCTGGTCATATAATGAACCATGCTGCTTTACCATCTTGGATTGGAGAATATGAAGGTGGAATGAGTGAAAGAGTACAAGATATTGCTGACACTTTTACAGCTTACAATCTCGAAACTATTGCTGCTGATGATGTAAAAAAAAGAAAATGGATGAAACTATTTGCGTTAACAGCTATTGGACCGTTATCAGCAATTTTCGATCTACATCATACTGATCTATACATAAATAATAGTGCAAATGACATATCAAGATCTCTTGGCAAAGAAATAATTTTAGAAACAAGACAGGTAGCATTAGCTGATGGTGTTGAAGTTTCAGAGGATGAATGTCTTTTTATGTTTAACAAAATCGTAGACTCAAACCAAACAAATAAATCGTCTATGGCTTTTGATGTTCAATACAAAAGAAAGACTGAAATCGATTTTATAAGTGGAGTTGTTTCAAATCTTGGAAAAAAACATGGGATAAAAACTCCTTTAAACGATCTTATGTATAAGATGATTAAAGTTAAGGAGGGAATGTATAGCTAAATGCTACAAATTGAAAAATTAAAAAAATTAAAAGGAAATTTTCCAGTTTTAGTAGGTAGCAATATTATTTCAAAAAATATCTGTAAATTATTAATCGAAGAAATAAGTAACTCTAAATCTTTTGACGATATGATAATGGGTGGCAGAAGTCGTATCAATAAAGGCTCAAAAAATTTTAATAATTATATTAAACAATCAAAAATTTCTAAAAAACTTTTTAAACTTTTTAATAGCAAATCTTTTTATAATAAAATTGAAAATATATTCAAAAAAAGATTTAAAAATGGGTCATGGGAAAACTCAAATCTACCAAAGATTTTTAATCCGAAAAAATTTACTATCAAAAAAAAATTAAACTCATATGAGCTTCAAAAATTACTAGGTAATAATTATTCTAATCCAAAAGTTAATTTAGATATTGATTTTTCTGTATCAAAGGGTGGATACAGATTAAGACCACATCGAGACGATATTACAAGATTATATAATTTTTTAATTTATTTAACAGATATACCAAAAAAAAATGGAGGTTCTCTCACCATTTATAGAAAAAAAGCTAAAAAAAATATCAGAAAAAGCTTCAGAAGATTTCCAAAAATTAGTGAATTAGAGGTTGTAAAAGAATTTACTCCTAAACAAGGAACTGTAGTATTTTTTCAATCAACTCCTAATTCATATCATGGTGTAAAAAGATTTATTGAAAAAAACTGCCCTAAACGATTTTTTATCTATGGAAGTTATGCTTTAAATAAACCAGTAATATGGAAATTTAATGATATTCCATATTATCCTCATATAATTAAATCTAAAAAAAAAATGTTAACTTCTTTTCATGATGCTAATTATCTTACAACTCCAGTTGCAAATTAGTAAAATGTTCAATTATGGGATCATTAAATAAAAAAAAATTTGAAGAACAAGGATATGCAATAGTAAAAAATGTTTTAAATTTTGATAATGATCTAAAACCTATCTTAAATGATATGGAATATGTAATGGATCGATTAATACATAAATTTTCTCCTAAACCTAAAATTTCAAAAGCACTAAAATTAAAATTTGAAAAAAAATATCAGTTTGTGTCTTCACTTAATATTTTTGATTTAGATCAATATTTTAATACTCGATTACCAAGAGACCATGTTAAAAAAGATAGTGATTACTTTGCTACACACTCATTATGGAATTTAATTAAACACAAAAAAATACTTAGTGTGGTTGAAAAAATACTTGGTCCAGAAATTCTTTCTAACCCAGTTCAAAATACAAGAATAAAACAACCAGAAAAAACATTGCCTAAAAATTCAATTTTTGATGGTTTAAGTGGTAGAACCCCTTGGCACCAAGATGCAGCAGTATTATCGACTAGAGGTCAAAAAAATACTGAACTTTTAACAGTGTGGATCCCATTTACAAAAACAACTAAAAAAAATGGATGTATGATTACTGTTCCTGGAATTAATAAGTTAGGATTATTAAATCATCACTCTGGCTATAAAGGTCAAGTTGAAATCAAAAACTCAGAGCTACTAAATTCAAAAAAAGTTGTTTACCTAGAAGCTAATGTGGGAGATATAGTTTTACTTCACAGACACTCTGCGCACTGCTCTATTCCTAATAAATCTAACTCTTTTAGAATTAGTGCTGATCTAAGATATAATAAAGCTGGTCAAACTTCAGGACGTGAACCTCTGCCCAGTTTTTATGTTAAAAGTAAAAATAAAAGAAATATTACTGTTTTAAACTTTAAACAATGGCTTGCTCTCTGGGAAAAAGCTAAAGAAAAATGTATCCCAAGAAAATACGCCTTCAAATATCCATTGCCTACATTTAAACATAATAAAAAAAATCTTTCTAAGTTGATCAATTCTTAAATAAATATTTTTATAAAATTTATATTTGTGTATAAGAGACTATGAAAAAAATTTTAGTTATTCAGCCTATTCATGAAGCAGGAATGGAATTGCTTAAAAATAATTCAAATTATGAATTTGAAGTTGTAGAAAATATTGATCCAGAATTTCTTAAATCAAAAATTAAAGATTGTGATGCAGCGTCAATTAGAACAGCAAAATTAACTGGAGATGTAATTGAAGCAGCCAACAAATTGAAAATAATTTCAAGACATGGTGTTGGTTATGACAATATTGATTTAGAAACATCAAAAAAAAATAACCTAACTCTAGCTATTACTGCAACAGCAAATGCTGTGGCTGTAGCTGAACATGTTATGTTTATGTTGCTCAATATTTCTAAAAGAAAGAGTATGTATGATAATGCTGTTAAAGATGGAAAATTTAACGACCGAAATAAATTACCCAAGACTGTAGAACTTTGGGGTAAAAATATATTAATTGCTGGATTTGGTAGAATTGGTCAAGCTCTTATAAAAAGATGTTTGGGTTTTGAAATGAAGGTTTTTATTTATGACCCTTTTGTCTCTAAAGATGTAATTGAAAAATTAGGCGGAATAAAAGTTGAGAGTATGGAAGATGCTTGTAGAAATATGGACGCAATTTCACTTCATATCCCATTAAATGATAAAACTAAAAATATAATTAATTATGATTTGCTCAAAACTATGAAAAAGAATTGTATTATAATTAATGCTGCTAGAGGCGGAATTGTTAATGAAATTGATTTAGATAAAGCTCTAAAAGAAGATTTAATTTTTGGTGCTGGTTTAGATGTTTTTGAAATTGAACCCCCAGAGACAAACAATCCTTTACTTAAAAACGATAAAGTCTTTCTAAGTCCACACACTGCAGCTTTTACCGAAGAATGCATGACAAGAATGGGAAAAGAGACAATACAAAATATTATCGATTTTTTTGATGAAAAGTTAGAAAAATCCAAAATTGTAAATTTATAATATCAAGAATTAGTTTTGAAAAACTTCTAACTTACTCTTTTGTAGAGTTTCCGTTAAATATTTATAACCAATCTTCGCATACTCAAAAGGATTTGCTTTTGCGGGATCTTGCTCGGCTTCTACTACTAGCCATCCTGAATAATTTTTTTCTCTCAATACATCAAACAATGGTTTGTAATCAATACATCCATCACCTGGAACTGTAAATGCGCCCTCTAAAAATGCTCCTCTAAAACTTAAATCTTCTTTCAAAGATTTTTCTAAAACACTTTTTCTAATATCTTTACAATGCATATGAATTAATCTTTTGCTAAAATCATTTAATATTTTTAAAGAATCTCCTTGAGCAAATAACATATGACCAGTATCTAAAGTAAGTTTTACACTATCATGCGTGTTCTCTAACAATCTTACAGTATCCTCCTCAGTCTCTATTACAGTGCCCATGTGATGATGATAAGCAAGTGGCATACCTTCATCTTCAAGATATTTGCCCATTTCTGAAATTTTTTCATAGTATTTTTTAGACTCCTCGATATCCATTTGAGGTCTTGTAGATAATTTTCGATTTGGATCTCCTTGAATTGAACCAGAAACCTCAGCAAAAACCATGCAAGGTGAATTACAATCTTTGAAGAGTTTAAGTTGGTCTTGAATTAGTTTTCTTTCTTCATCAAAACTATTTGTTCTTAAATTAGCTCCATACCAACCTGAACAAAGATTTAATTTAAATTCATTAAGTTTAGGAATTAATTCTTCTGATTTTTTTGGAAATTTACCACCAGACTCTATTCCGATAAATCCTGCCTGACTAGCTTCAGACAAACATTGCTCTAAAGAAGTATCGCCTCCCAATTCAGGCATATCATCATTACTCCATGCAATTGGTGCTATTCCTAATTTTACTGACATAAAAATTTATTAAAAAGTTAAATATATTTTTAAATTATGATCTTTTGTGCATCAAGAAAATTATTTTTTCATTGATAATTAATTCATTGTAAAAAAATGTTTCTTGATTTTAATTTCTAATTCTGTTGTATATTCTTATGATTAACTTTTCTTTAATGGGAGCAGGACGAATTGGAAAAATGCATGCTAAATTTATAGCAGCTCATCCAAAAGCAAAATTAAAATACATATATGACGTTAATTCTCAATTCGCTGAAGATGTAGCAAAATCAACTGGTTGTTTAATTGCATCTTCGCCAGAAGAAGCAATTAATACAGATGATATAGATGCAGTTCTTATCGCTTCAGCTACACCAACTCACACTCAATTTATTACAATCGCAGCTAAAGCAGGTAAGGCAATTTTTTGTGAAAAGCCAATTGATTTAGATATTAATAAAGTAAATGAGTGCATGGAAAATATTAAAGGAACAAATGTTCCTATTCAAATAGGATTTAATAGAAGATTTGATGCAAGTCATGCAAAGGCACAACAAGCAAGAGAAAAAAAAGAAATTGGTGAATTAGAAATGGTTGTTATTACAAGCAGAGATCCTGAGCCACCAGGCATCGACTATTTAAAAGCTGCTGGAGGATTTTTTAGAGATACTACTATTCATGATTTTGATTTAACTAGATTTATATTAGGGGATGATCCTGTGGTTCAAATATCTGCATTTGGAGATGCTTTATTTGATAAAAATGTACAACAAGTAAAAGATCTGGATACTGCAATGTTTATTTTAAAATCAAAAAAAGGTGTTTTAATTCATATTAATAACTCACGAAGAGCAGTTTATGGATATGATCAAAGAGTAGAAGTATTTGGTAGTAAAGGCATGGTAATTTCAAACAATCAAACCCCTACCTCCATACAAAAATATACAAATACATCTACTGATGAAAAAGAACCCATACATTTCTTCTTTATTGAAAGATACGAGCAAGCTTACAGAGATCAATTTAATGAGTTTATAAAATGTGTTGAAGATAAAGCAAAACCATTAGTTGGATTTGAAGATGGCAGAAATGCTTTAATAATAGCTAATGCAGCATATGAGTCGTTTGCAAGTGGCAAAGTAGTAGATATAAAATTCTAATATGTCCAATAAATATATATCTGATCAATCCAACCAATTTAAAAATAAAATAATAATTGTAACAGGAAGTACTCAAGGAAGCGGAGCTGAGACTGCAAAATTACTAGCAAGCAGGGGTGCTAAGGGAATTACTATTTGTGGTAGAAATAGTGATAAAGGAAATAAAGTAAAATCTGAAATAGAAAGCTTAGGCACAGAATGCTTATACATTCAAGCAGATTTAGAAAAACTTTCTGACTGTAAAAAAATAGTTTCTGAAACTGACAAAAAATTTAATACTGTAGATTCTTTTATCAATGTTGCTGCTTTTACTGAGAGAGGAACCATTTTAAGTACGACAGAAGAAAATTATGACAAAAATTTTAATGTAAATGTAAAAGCTCCCCTTTTTATGATGCAAGACATAATAAAAATAATGATCAGAGATAAAAAAAAAGGAACTATAGCTCATATTTTATCAATGGCTGGATATAGTGGTATGCCTTTTTTAACTGCTTATAGTTCTTCCAAAGCAGCATTGGCAATAATGATCAAAAATGTTGCAAATTCAGTTTCTGGTCATCAAATAAGAGTGAATGGTGTAAATTTAGGTTGGACAGACACACCAGCTGAAACTGTAATTCAAAAAAAATTTCATAATGCAGATGACGATTGGTTAAAAAAAGCTGAAGCCAAAGTTCCTTTTAAAAGATTAAACAAACCTTTAGATGTTGCAAAGATTTTAGCTTTCTTGTGTTCAGAAGAGTCAGGAATTATGACAGGAAGCATTGTTGATTTTGATCAAACAGTTGCAGGATGGCATTCTTACTCAGCATATGACACTAAGATATTAGATGATAGTATTTTAGGTGAATGAGCCTAATTTAAATCAATTTATGAAAAAAAATAAATTAAAAAATACTGGAGTAGAAGTTACAGAATTGAGTTTTGGAACATCCTCTTTGGGGAGTATGCCAGACACTTATGGTTATGAAGTGCCAGAACAAAGAGCTCAA
>CACJRE010000026.1 GCA_902595745.1 uncultured Pelagibacteraceae bacterium | reverse complement strand
GAATTCAAAAAACAAATTAAAGGATTTTTGGGTATTGGTTCTGCACCTGAGTTCTTAGAAAATTTAATGTGGAAAAAATTCACAAAAAAAATGAAATCTGAAACTATTCAAAAAGGAATTATACAATTAAAACATGGTAACTATGAGTATCCAATTACTCTTCAATTAATAAAAGATGGTAGAAAAAATAAAGTTTTACCCAAAAAAATAAATTCTAAAATAAATATTACCATGGTACATGGCCAAAAAGATGAAGTGGTACCAGTTTCCTACTCAAGAAAAGTTTTAAAAATTTTTCAAAAAGCAAAAAAAAAGTTAGTTATTGTTAAAAATGGTGATCACAGCTTATCAAGCCAAAAATGGCTCAAAATAATAATAAAAGAACTTAAATTAATAATTTAACTGACTTCTTTTATAACTGGTTTATGGCTGATTGGATTACTTAATTTGTCTAACATTTCTTTTGGACAAACTTGAATTAAATTCTTTAACTCTTCATCATAATTTTCAATTATCATTTTTGATAAATTGGATCCTGTTTCCTCAAAATGTTCCTTAATTAAATTTTTTAAATAAGCTTTCCAATAATCTGTTTCTACATTTTGCCAAATAACAGTTTCGTTGTTTACCTTTTTTTCAAATTCTCTTGATTTGTCATAAATAAATGCCATTCCTCCTGTCATACCAGCTGCAAAATTATCTCCAACATTGCCCAGAATTACAACTGTTCCCCCAGTCATATATTCACAACCATTAGAGTCACATCCTTCAATTACAGTAGTTGCTCCAGAATTTCTTACAGCAAATCTTTCTCCTGCTTGTCCAGCTGCAAATAATTTTCCTGATGTTGCACCATATAAAACTGTATTACCAATAATGGTATTTTCATTTGAAATTAAATTACTTTCATCAGACAATCTAATTGAAATTGTTGCACCTGATAATCCTTTACCCACATAATCATTAGCATCTCCTTTGAGAACGAGTTTTAAGCCTTTTGCTGAAAAAGCACCAAATGATTGTCCAGCTGACCCTTTGAAATTTAATACTAAAAAGTCTTCATTAAGTTTTTCGTATCCATATTTTTTATAAAGGTGATGCGATATTCTTGTTCCAACTGCTCTATTTGTATTTTTAATAAGATATTCTTTTTCTACTTTTTCAGAACTATCTAAAGCTTTTTCAATCTCTGGCCAGATTTCCTGATCAAGTGTATCAGGTACATGATTTATATCTTGATTTTCACAATATCTTTTATTGTTACCACTATCTGCCTGCACAAAAAGTGGATTTAAATCTAAATCATCAAGATTTGGAGAAGCTTTACTTACTTGCATTAAAAGATCTGTTCTTCCAATTATATCATTCAATGATTTAAAACCTATTTTTGCTAAAATTTCTCTTACTTCAGATGCAATGAAGGTGAATAGGTTAACAACTTTATCCGGAGTACCTGTAAATTTTTCTCTAAGTTTTTCATCTTGGGTGCAAACACCAACTGGACATGTATTAGAGTGACATTGTCTAACCATGATACAACCCATCGCAACCAAAGCAGTGGTTGCAACTCCATACTCCTCTGCGCCCATCATGGCTGCAATAACAACGTCTCTTCCTGTTTTAATACCACCATCAGTTCTAAGAGTAACTTTGTGTCTAAGATTATTTAAAGTTAAAACCTGATTAGCTTCTGTTAAACCCATTTCCCAAGGTATTCCAACATACTTAACACTAGTTTGTGGTGTCGCTCCAGTACCACCATTGTGTCCTGAAATTAATATTATATCTGCTTTTGCTTTAGCAACACCAGCTGCGATTGTTCCAACACCTGATGATGCAACCAATTTTACACCAATTCTTGCTTTAGGGTTTATTTGTTTTAAATCATAAATAAGTTGGGCAAGATCTTCTATTGAATAAATATCGTGATGTGGTGGAGGTGATATTAAAGTAACTCCAGGAGTTGAATGTCTTAGTTTTGCAATCTCATCTGTAACTTTAAACCCAGGTAATTGACCACCTTCTCCTGGTTTTGCTCCTTGAGCTATTTTAATTTCAATTTCATTGCAATTATTTAAATAATTAACTGTAACACCAAATCTCGCTGAAGCTATTTGTTTTACTCTAGAATTTGCACTGTCCCCATTTTCTAAAACTTTAAACCTACTCTCATCTTCTCCACCCTCGCCACTACAAGAAGCTCCTTTAATTCTATTCATTCCTGTAGCTAAAGTTTCATGAGCTTCTTTTGAAAGAGCTCCATGTGACATGCTTCCACTTCCAAATCTTTTAAGTATATTTTGTACTGGCTCCACCTCTGAAATATCTATTGGTCCTTTTAATTTTTTTGATCTAAAATCAATTAAATCTCTCAAATTTATTGGTGGTAAATTATATATTCCTTCAGCATATCTTTTGTATGCTTCATAAGAATTTGACCCCACTGCACTTTGTAATAAATGAATTAATTTTCCTTGATATTGATGTGTCTCTCCATTTTTACGATATCTATATATCCCACCTATTGGTAAAATAGTCTCTGAACTTTCAAATGCCTCTTTATGGATTGATCTAATTTTTTTTTCTATTCCTGTTAGTCCAATTCCAGATATTTTTGATACAACACCAGGAAAATAATCAGAAACAATTGTTCTGCTTAATCCTACAGTTTCAAAATTACAGCCTCCTCTATAAGAACTTAATACAGATATACCCATTTTAGACATAATTTTTAAAAGTCCGGCATTCACTGATTTGATGTATCTCTCAACACATTCATCAAAACTAAATTTTCCAAAAAGTTTTTTTTCGTGTCTTTGATATAAACTATCAAAAGCAAGATACGGGTTTACTGTAGTTGCTCCCACACCAATTAAAGTAGCAAATGAATGAGTGTCTAAAGCTTCTCCAGATTGTACATTTATAGAAACATATCCTCTTAATTTTTTTTCTATTAAGAACGAATTGATTGCTCCCACACACAACAACATTGGAATAGGCAAATTAGTTTCTGACAACTCTTTATCGCTTAAAATTAATTGAGTAACGCCTTGTCTTACAGCGATTTCTGCATCTTTTTGAACTTGTTTTATAGCTTCAAATAAGGACTGCTCTTTAGAAAAAGTACAATCTATTACTAATGAGTTTTTACCAAAAAAATTAATAAATTTATCAAATTGAGAGTTTGATAAAATAGGACTGTTTAAAACATAAATATTTTGTTTAGTTAAATTGTCAAAATCTAGAATGTTACCTAAATTTCCAAATCTTGTTTTAAGACTCATTACCTTATTTTCTCTTAATGAGTCTATTGGAGGGTTTGTTACCTGGCTAAAATTCTGTCTAAAAAAATGATAAAGAGGTCTGTATTTATCCGACAATACTGCAAGTGGAGTATCATCTCCCATAGAACCAATCGCCTCTTTTGCATCTTCAGCCATCGGGTGCAAGATAAGCTCTAAATCTTCCAAGCTCATCCCAAATGTATATTGTCTTCTTCTTAAATCATCTCCAGAAAATGTATGTTTTTCATCAGAGATTGTAATTTTTTCGTCGAGATCAATAATTTGAGAATTAAAATGTTTATATTCCTTAGCTAAGTAATCTTTAATTTTATTATTAGTAAATACTTTTCCTTTTTCAATTCTAACTCCAATTATTTCTCCAGGACCCAATCTTCCCTTTGTTAAAATTTTTTTTTCATTAAGTTCAATCATTCCTGTTTCTGAACCTGCAAATAATAAATTATCTTTAGTAATTGCATACCTTAATGGTCTCAATCCATTCCTATCATTCGCAGCGATTACCCACTCATTATCTGTTCCAGCAATAGCTGCCGGACCATCCCAGGGTTCCATAGTACTATTTAAAAAATTAAATAATTGTTGATGATCTTTAGATAAAGTTTTATTTTTTTTAGACCAGGCATCTGGCACTAACATTAATTTTGCAAGAGGTGCAGGTTGACCTGAAATATTCAACAATTCGAAAACGTTATCTAATGCAGCCGAGTCTGATGCACCTTGCTGAATTACTGGTTTTAAATTTTCTATATTTTTAAAAAGTGGACTATTCATTTCTTGCTCGTGTACTTTCATCCAATTTTTATTGCCACGATATGTATTAATCTCTCCATTGTGAGCAATTGCTCTAAAGGGTTGAGCTAAATTCCAACTTGGTGCAGTGTTTGTTGAAAATCTTTGGTGAAAAATTGCATATCTTGATACAAATCTCTCATCTTTTAAATCTAAGAAAAATTCTGAAATAGCCTCAGCTAAAAACATCCCCTTATAAATGATTGATTTTGAGCTTAGAGAACAAATATAAAAATTATTTAATGAAATCTGAAAAGCTTTATTTTCAATTATTCTTCTTGTTTCATAAATCTTTCTTTCAAGATCCTTATTCAGTAAATCTGGATTGTTAGATTTAAATAGCACCTGAATAATTTCAGGCATTGTTTGAAATGCTTTTTCTCCTAAAACCTTAGGATTAACCGGAACTTGTCTCCAACCATAGATGCTAAAATCATTTTTAGTTAATTCACTCTCAACTATTGTTTTGCAATTTTCTTGTGCTGCATAATCATTTCTTGGTAAGAAAATCATTCCTACACATATTTCTGAATTATCGTGGTTGTGACCTGTGACCTCAATTTTTTCTATAAAAAAATCTTTTGGTATCTCTACGTGTATTCCAGCTCCATCTCCTGTCTTTCCATCAGCATCAACTGCACCTCTGTGCCAAACTGCTTTTAAAGCCTCAATTCCATACTCCACAACTTTACGTGATTTTTTTCCTTCAGTGGATGCAATTAAACCAACACCACAAGCATCATGCTCCATCTCTTCAGAGTAGACGTGGTTTTTCTTTAATATTTTAGAGTTTTTTATGTAATTTTTCATTAAGCTACTTTTGACCGTCTCAATTGATTTTTTTCAAGATGCTTCTTAATCGAAGTAGCTGCGTCTCTTCCATCTTTAATCGCCCAGACAACTAAAGATGCACCTCTAACTATATCACCTGCAGCAAAAACCCCGCTTAAATTAGTTTCCATGGTATCAAAATCAGTTTTTATAGTTCCCCATTTTGTAACTTGAAGTTCATTTGAATCGAATAAAGTTGGAAGGTCTTCAGGATCAAAGCCTAATGCTTTTATGACCATATCAGCTTTAACTTCAAAACTTGAGTCTTGTTGAACTTCAGGTCTTCTTCTGCCACTTTCATCTGGGTCACCCAACTTTATCTGATCCACAATTAATTTTTCAACTTTATTAATACCTTTAAATTCCTTTGGACTTGATAACCATACAAACTCAACACCTTCTTCTTCGGCATTAGCTACTTCTCTAGCTGATCCAGGCATATTCTCTTTATCTCTTCTATATAAACATTTTACAGATTTTGCTTTTTGTCTTATTGATGTTCTTACACAGTCCATTGCTGTATCACCGCCACCAATTACAACAACATCTTTACCTTCTGCATTTAAAATTCCTCTATCAAATAACTCTACTTTATCACCCAATCCTTTTTTATTTGATGCTGTTAAAAAATCCATTGCAGGAAAAATGTTATCTAAATCATTTCCTGGAAGCTCTACCTCTCGGGCTTTATAAACTCCTGTTGCAATTAAAATTGCATCATGTTTTTTTCTTAGTTGTTCTAAACTTGCATCTTTTCCTACTTCAAAATTTTGAATAAACTCAATCCCCCCATCTTTTAAGAGTTTCGTTCTTCTCTCAACTACTTCTTTCTCAAGTTTAAAATTTGGTATTCCATAAATTAACAGTCCACCTGCTCTATCATACCTGTCATAAACAGTGATTTTATATCCACTTTTTCTCAACTCCTCAGCTGCTGCTAGTCCAGCCGGGCCAGCACCAATTATTCCAATGCTCTCATTTTTTTCATGAGAAATATGTATAGGTTTTACCCAACCTTGATCCCAAGCATTATCAGTAATATATTTTTCCATAGAACCGATAGTCACTGTTCCATGGCCAGATTGCTCAATAACACAATTTCCCTCACATAATCTATCTTGCGGACAAATTCTTCCACAGACTTCTGGCATATTGTTTGTGCTTTGAGATAATTCATAAGCCTCTTTGAGCCTTCCTTCTGCAGTTAACTTTAGCCAATCAGGAATATTGTTACTTAATGGGCAATGAACCTGACAAAAAGGAACTCCACACTGAGAACATCTACTGGATTGTTCTTTTGCTTTTTCACTAATAAATTCATCGTAGATCTCGTTAAAATCTTTTTTTCTAACATTTATCTTTCTTTTAGGTGGAGTTTGTTGACCTATTTTAACGAACTTAAGCATTTTATCAGACATAATTTTTAAAATTTAGAGCAAACTATACGCTGTTTTTATTTAATAAAGCTTAAAATATGTCAGCTACTATGACCTTATTTATCTCTATAAGTTTGATAATTGTGGCATTTCTAATAATTGCATAGCTAATATGTTAAAATCGAATTGTTTAAAATGAATATTTTTTAAGCTAGTTAGTTGAAATGTATCAGAACATTATAGAAGTTTTAATACTCTCGGCTATCCAAGGTATTTCAGAGTTTTTGCCAATTAGTTCATCGGCGCACCTAATTTTAGTTTCAAGTTTATATGAGTTTAAAACAAGTTCATTATTAATAGATATTAGTCTTCATTTAGGTTCGTTATTTGCAATTATTTATTTTTTTAGGAAGGATTTATTAGATTTTAAAAACAATAAAAGACTTCTAAGTCTTATTATTGTGGGGTCAATACCGTTAATAATTGCTGGATATATCTTGTATTCAACTGGCATCATTCATGAACTTAGAAATATTAGAATTATAGCTTGGACTACTCTAATTTTTGGAGTTATTCTATTTATTGCAGACAAAAATCGCTTTGATAAAAAAATTTCTTCGAATTTAAATCTCCAGTCAATTTTATTTATAAGTTTATTTCAAATTCTTTCATTGGTACCAGGGGTAAGTAGGGCAGGTATAACTATTACAGCTGCAAGAATATTAAAATTTAACAGAGTGGACTCTAGCAAAATATCATTTTTACTTTCTATTCCAGCTTTAGGGGGTGCTAGTTTTTTAGGATTAAAAGATGTTATTGATCAGTCAGTTGAATTTAATTATTTAGTAATAATAGCAATTATATCATCGTTTATTTTTTCATTCATGACGGTAAAATTTTTTTTAATTTATATAAATAAATTTTCAATGAATGCATTTGTTATCTATAGAATATTAATAGCATTAATTTTATTTTCAATAATTTACTAAGAACTGCTTTTTCTAATTAATGGTAATAATTGAGATAGTAAAACGCCACATAAAATAAACAAACAACCAAGTAAGTTATTAATATCCAAGATCTGATTTAAGATATACCACGCAGCTATTGTAGCGAATACTCCTTCTAATGAAAAAATTATTGCAGCAGGGGCAGGGGTGATATTTTTTTGAGCATAAATTTGTAATACAAAAGCAAAACCTCCAGATAAAACACCAGCATATAAAATAGAATTTATTTCTTTCATAATTTCATTGTAAATAAATTCTTCATAAATAAATGCTATTACAAAAGAAAATAAAGCAACAATTAAAGTTTGTGTTGCACCGAGTGTTAAGGGGAGATCATATTTTTTTACAATAATTGCAGTAAAAATTATATGAGTACTCCAGAATAAAGCTCCTAGAATTACTAGACTATCTCCAAGTCTTACTGTTGCGTCATAAAAATTTGTTAATAAATATCCACCAATTAAACATAACACTACAGATGGCCAAACACTCCAGTGAATTGATGTTCTTTTAAATAAAAAAATTATAATAGGCACTAACGGGACATAAAAAATTGTAAAAAAGGCAGCGTTTGCAACGTCTGTATAAAGAAGAGCAACCTGTTGCAGAGCTGAACCTAAAAACAGTGATAATCCAATTAAAAACGAGAGATTAATGAAAGTTTTAGTATCCGATTTAAACTCAGACTTAAATTTCTTAATTTCAAACAATAAAACTAATGGCGTAATAGCCAAGAAACCTATGAAAAATCTGACAGCATTAAAAGTAAATGGACCTATATTATCCATTCCAGTATCTTGAGCAATAAAAGTTGTTCCCCAAATAAAAGTACACAGCAAAGCACTTAGAAGGGAGATAGTTTTTGACATAACTTTTATTAAACAGCTAACTTATAAGCAAAATTTTTGCCTAGATTTTCTTTAAGATCATTATTAAACCTTGCCGCCTCAGCACCATCAATAATTCTATGATCATAGGACAAAGATATTGGTAACATTGTTCTTGTTTTAAATTTCCCATTAGTGAATATTTGTTTTTTTTGAGATTTACCTATACCTAAAATTGCAACTTCTGGAAAATTTATAATTGGAGTAAAAAACGACCCTCCTATTCCTCCTAAACTTGTTATAGTCATAGAACCACCAAATAGCTCCTTTTTATCAATTTTTAGATTTCTACAAAGTTCACTTACTTCTTTCAATTCCTTGCTAAGCAGTGAAATTTTTTTATTGTTTGCATTTCTAATTTTAGGAACCATAAGACCATTAGGAGTATCTACAGCAATCCCTATATGAAAATATTTTTTTAATGTCATTTTTCCAGTTTCAATTTCATCTATTGAAGAATTAAAACTTGGGAATTTTTTTAAAGAAGCTACTAACGCTTTAATTATAAATGCCAAAGGAGTAATCTTAATTTTTTCTCCAGTGTACATGTCTGTCAGAGAACTTCTAAAGTTTTCCATTTCTGTTATATCCGCCTCATCATGATTTGTAACATGTGGTATGGTTTTCCAAGAATTAGTTAAGTAAAC
>CACJRE010000025.1 GCA_902595745.1 uncultured Pelagibacteraceae bacterium | reverse complement strand
ATCTTCGTTCAAAACTTAACTATCCCACTCATTCCTGGAATTAAAGTCTCATATTTTTTATTAAACTGAGCTTTTAACTCAATTGTTTGACTTACAGCATCAACAGTTGCACCCAATTTTATAACTGTTGCATCTAAAGTTTCCCCAGTTTCATCAATAGTAATTTTTACTTCATGTCCTTTTTTTAACCACTTCAACCAATTACTAGGTACCACTATGTCTGCTTCTAATAATCCATCTCCAACGATAGACATTAATGGTTGTCGTTGTTCGATACTTGTAAAAATACTTGTACCTACATTCATAACTTTACCATCATACGGTGCAATAATTTTACATCTATCAACATTCAAGTTTGCAATTTTTAATTCTGCTTCAGCTTTTTTTAAAGCAGACACTGATAATTGATGCTGAAGTTTTCCAATGGATTTCATTTTCAACAATTCATCATCATTTTCTAATTGTATACTTGCGCTATCATAGTTTGATTGGATTACATCTCTTTGTGCTTTATATAGCTCACATTCAAAACTAATTAAGGTATCCCCCTTCTTAAAAGCATCTCCTAATAAAAAATTAATCTTTTCAACTCTTGCTGCTAGCTCACTTGAAATTGTCACTATTTGTGTTGCAGTAACTAAAGCTCTTGCATCTCTATTTTCAGCATTAGAGGCAGAATTAATCGAAAAAATGAATATGTATAATAATACTAATAATCTCATGGTTTTATAATTGAATTATAGTCTATTAATTATATTGCTACCATATTCTTCCCAGTTATCATGCTCTTTATTTAACTGGTCTTTAAAAGCAATAAATTTAGTATCTTCTTTATCATCTAGAATTTGAGCATTATCGTCACTGCCAACATCAACTGCTAAGTCTTTAACTATTATTTCACCATCTCTTTCAATAATTAATTTAAATTCTAATTTATCAACATCTTCTGGTGGATTAGCATTAATTTCACCTGTAATAGGATTAAACTCTACCCAGTCGGGGATAGCAGATCCATCTTTTAAAACTAATTTTGTTTTCTCAAAATTACCTAATAAAGTTTCGGGTACTTTAATTTCTAATGTTTCTCCATTATTAATTGTTTGAAGTTGATAAACTTGATCTGATTTAATTGTGTCTATGATATTTTTAATATCATTTGTATTATCAAGGTTTAAATCTCGAGTTGTTATATTGCTAGTATTTTGCTTTTCATTTGCATTTAAGTTCTTAGTTTCCGTTTGATTAACATTTCCACTTTCATCTTTTTGAACAATGTTAACATTTCCACTTTGATCAACCGATAAGGAAGCGTTTTGTTTTTTTGCTTGTTTGAAAATACTTTTATCTTCTTTAATTTCTTTAGGGTCTATACTAACAGCTATTTCTTTTTTATTATTTTGCTGATCTATTGCAATAATTGTAAAATCTACTTGCTCAACTCCTTCTGGAATATTAGTCGTAGTTTTTCCAGTTCGTGGATCTACTTTAATCCAATCAGGTAATTTTGAACCGTCAGGCATTACACCTTCATACCTTACAACTTGATTTCCTAAATCAGTTGATACTTTAAACTTTAAATTTAATTGACCGTCTTTTTCTTTAGCTCGTACTTTATCTAATGATCCATCTGTTGTTGTTAATGATCCTGTTTCTGCTACAAGATCAACTAGTTTAATTCCTTCACTGAAACTTAATTTTTTTGTACTACTAATGCTGTCTAACGCATCTGCCGTTTGCTCAATAGTTTTTGCAGGAGTTGTTTTATTTGGTAGTCTAATTGTATTCGGTTCATTTAATCTATCTTTTGCTATTTGTTTTCTAATTTGTTTTTGTTCTTTTCTAGTTAATTCTTGAACAACATTATCTCTTTGAACAGTAACCTCAATCATAGCAGTTGAAGTTGAGTTACCATCTGAAATTGTGTAATAAAATTTCTCAGTGACCGATTGCCCTGGATCTAGTAAATCTTTTATATTGCTAACTGCTACAAATGTATAAGTTCCGTCTGCATTAATTGTCATTTGACCATAATTTGAGTCAAATGCTGTTCCAACAGTTTTAGCAGTACCAACGTTTGGATTTCTACCTTGTCCACAACCAACTATAGTTAAACTATCATCAGGATCTATATCGTTAGTTATTGCATTGCCGGTTAAAGTTAAGGATTGTGAAATGTTTAAGCTAACATTATCTCTAACTGCGTTTGGATTATCTTCAACTCCATTGATAGTAATAGTTAATATTCCAGTATCGGTTCCACCATTTCCATCTGAAACTGTGTAAACAAATTGTTCTTGTGCACTTTCTCCTGTATCTAAAGTATCAGCTGCATCTTGGTTCGCTTGATAATTGTAAGCACCATTAGAATTTACAGTTAATTGCCCATAAGTGCCTGTAATTGTAGTGCTTGAACCGCTTGAAACAGAGGTATTTGAACCATTTAAAGGTTTGATTAAAGTAACAGTTAAACTGTCACTTTCAGGGTCACTATCATCATTAAGTAAATCATCTTCATTAGCTCTTACTCTTACATTGCTATCTTCATTAACAGAGCTAGCATCATCAGTTGCAACAGGCGCGTCATTAACTGCTGTAACATTTACAGTCATAGTAGTTGCTGAACTATAAACAGTGCCATCACTTACTTGATAACCAAATGTGGTATAAGAGCTTCCATTTTCATTGGCATCAGGTCTAAATCTTAAATATCCACTAGTAATATCTGATGCAGTAATTTCTTGGTTTAGTGTAACTGCTACCCAAGTAGTTCCATTATAATATTCTAGATTTCCATTTGTCTCTAAGGTTGTAATTTTTACTTTATTTAAACTTCCACTATCATCTGGATCTGAGAAGTTAAAGTCATTTACAGTTAATGTATAATTTTCATCTTCATTAGTAGTAATGGTTCCACCAGTTGAGGTTGGTGCATCATTAACTCCAGTAACTGTTACTGTAATACTTGCAGTATCCGTTCCACCATTTCCATCTGATATAGTATAAGTAAAGACATCTGTAACTTGATCGCTTAAATCTAATGCATCAGTAGCATTTTGATCAGCAACATAAGTATAAGTTCCGTTAGCTCCAATAGTTAATGTTCCATACGTTCCAACAATAGATTGTCCATTTGAATGAGTGGTGTTTGCGGTAACACTTTCTGTGTTGCCATTAGTATGAGCAATGTTGGTTATGACTAATGTATCGCTTTCTGTATCGGTATCATTATCATCAATTACTCCATTTGATGCATTTGATACAGTTAAAGTTGCATCTTCATTAACACTTGCAGTATCATTGGTTGCAGTTGGAGCATCATTAACAGCGGTTACATTGACTGTAATTGTATTAGGAGTTGCACTATCTGCGTCCCCATCATTTACAGTAAATTTAATAGTTGTATAAGGAGATCCATTTTCATTTGCATCAGGATTTAATCTTAAATATCCACTTGTAATATCAGATACAGTGATAACTTGATTTAAGGTAACGTCCACCCAAGCTGAACCGTTATAATATTGTAAAGCCCCATTCGTCTCTAAAGTTGTAATTTTAATACTTACTAATGCATCATCGTCATCTGCATCTGTGTATCCAAAATCTGAAGTTGAAAATACATATGGGGTATCTTCAGTTGTTGAAACTGTGTTATCTGATGCAGTTGGTATATCATTGATACCTGTTACTGTTATTGTGATATCTGCTGTTGCAGTTGCTCCAGTTGTATCTGTTACTCTATAAGTAAATACATCTGTCGCTGTATCGCCTGCATCTAAATTATCTGCAGCTGACTGGTTTGCTACGTAAGTATAAGTTCCATTTGCACCAATAGTTAAAGTTCCATAAGTTCCAGTAACTGAAGTTCCATTTGAATAAGTTGTACCAGAAGAAACACTTGATGCAGAACCTCCATTTGGTGTTATTTGATTAACCACCAAAGTAGATGCTGTATCATCAGTATCAGGATCTGTATCATTATTTTGAGTTACACCGCTTGAAGCTGTTGAAACAGTTAAAGTTGCGTCTTCATTTACAGAACCCGTGTCATTAACAGCAACTGGACTATCATTAACCCCTGTTACTGTTACTGTAATTGTTGCAGTAGTTGTTGTTGTTCCATCTGACAATGTGTAAGTAAAGACATCCGTAACTTGATCACTTGCATCTAAAGCATCCGTCCCCGTTTGATCTGCAACATAAGTATAAGTTCCATCTGCGCCAATAGTTAGTGTTCCATAAGTTCCAACAATAGATTGTCCATTAGAGTAAGTAGTGCTTGCGGTAACACTTTCCGTATTTCCATTAGTATGAGCAATGTTTGTAATCGTTAAAGTATCTGAACTATCAGGATCAGTATCATTATCATCAATTACACCACTTGATGCACTTGAAACTGTTGTAGTTGCATCTTCATTAACTGAAACAGTATCTGCTGTTGCAGTTGGAGCATCATTAACAGCTGTTACATTTACAGTCATTGTATAAGAAGATGAGCTGTAAGCAGTTCCATCGCTTACTTGAAATCCAAATGAAGTATAAGAACTTCCATTCTCGTTTGTATCTGGTTTAAATCTTAATTTATTGTTAGCAATATCTGTTGCAGTAATTTCTTGGTTTAGCGTTACATCTACCCAAGCACTACCATTATAATATTGTAAAGCACCGTTGTCTTCTAATGAGGTAATCTTAATTTTATTTAAACTACCGCTATCATCAGCATCACTAAAATTAAAATCACTAGTTGAGAATACATGGTTTGTATCTTCATTAGTTGTAATTGTATTGTTTGAAGCAGTTGGTAAATCATTAACCCCTGTTACTGTAAATATTAATGTTGCAGTATCTGTAGTATCACCATCAGAGATCGTGTAAGTGAAACTGTCGGTTGCTGTATCTGAAGCATCTAAATCATCAGCAGCACTTTGATCTGCAACATAAGTATAAGTTCCATCTGCACCCACAATCAAGGTACCATAGGTACCTGTAATAGAAGTTCCACTTGAGTTATATGAACTACCAGCGTTTACAGCTGAGTTTGATTGACCTGTTACAGCAATTTGAGTTACTGTGAAGCTATCATCATCATCAGCATCACTATCATCAGCCATTAATAAATTTGATCCAGAAGTTCTTGTAACTGTTGCATCTTCATTAACTGCATCAGTATCGTTGACTGCTACTGGAGCATCATTAACACCTGTGACTGTTATAATTAATGTTGCTGTAACAGTATTGATTCCATCTGATACTGTATAAGTAAAACTATCTGTAACCTGATCTCCAGCATCTAAATCATCTGCAGCACTTTGATTAGCAACGTAAGTGTAACTACCATCAGCACCTACAGTTAATTGACCGTAAGTTCCTGTTACGGTTTCTGGTGAACCAGAGTTGTAAGTACTACTTGCTGTCACTGCATTATTAGAGCTACCGGTAACTGCAATTTGAGTAACTGTTAAAGTATTTCCGTCTGCATCTGTATCATCTGCAACCAATAAACCTGAACCTGTGCTTTGTGTAACAGTAGCATCTTCATTGACACTATCAGTATCATTTGCTGCTACGGGAGGGTTACCAGCAGTAACTGAAAATGTTAAAGTTGTTGAAGAAGTTAATGAACCGTCTGAAACAACATAAGTAAAAACATCTGTACCAACACTTGATCCTGCAACATAAGAATAAGAGCCGTTAGAATTAATAGTTAAAGTACCATAAGAACCTGTAACCGTTTCGGTATTGCTTGAAAAAGTTGTTTGTGCGCTTCCACTCGCTGTAGTTGCAGTAATACTTGTTACAGATAAAGAAGAACTGCTATCAGCATCAGTATCATCTGAAATTACAGTACCGGCCCCATTAGTTGAGTTGGTTACTGTATCAGTTAATTGGACTGTATCAGTATCTGCAATACCAACAGGTGCATCGTTAACACCTGTAATTGTAATTGTAAGTGTTGCAGTATCCGTTGCAGTTCCATCTGATAAAGTATACATAAAGACATCTGTTACGGTATCGCTTGCATCGAGTGCATCGGTTACATTTTGATCAGCTGTATAAGTATAAGTTCCATCTGCTGCTAAAGTTAAAGTTCCATAATATCCAACAACGGCACTTGATCCCGCTGTTCCACTATTACCATTTCCAGATGATGCTGTACCACTGCTTTCATCTGTAGCTGATGTATGAGAATAAGTTGTAATTGTTAAAGATGCACTGTCATCAGCATCTGTATCTCCATGCAATAAATCTGAAGTTCCATCTGAAACGGTTAATGTTGCATCTTCATTAACTGCACCTGTTTCGTTATCTGCAACTGGTGCATCGTTTACACCCGTTACTGTGAAAATTAATGTTGCAGTGTCTGTAGCATCACCATCAGAAATTGTATAAGTGAAACTATCTGTTGCTGTATCAGAGGCGTCTAAATCATCGGCTGCTGATTGATCAGCTACATAAGTATAAGTACCATCAGCTCCAACTGTAAGTGTACCATATGTACCAGTTACTGACTTTCCATTTGAGTTATAGCTGCTTCCACTTGTAACAGCAGAATTAGATCCTCCTGTTACTGCAATTTGAGTGACAGTAAAACTGTCATCGTCATCAGCATCACTATCATCAGCCATTAATAAACTTGACCCTGAAGTTCTTGTAACTGTTGCATCTTCATTAACAGCATCAGTATCGTTGACTGCAACTGGTGCATCGTTTACTCCAGTCACTGTAAATATTAATGTTGCAGTGTCTGTAGCATCACCATCAGAGATCGTGTATGTGAAACTATCTGTTGCAGTATCACTCGCATCTAAATCATCAGCAGCACTTTGATCAGCTACATATGTATAAGTTCCATTAGCTCCAACTGTTAAAGTTCCATAAGTTCCTGTAACAGAAGTTCCGTTTGATTGGTTTGTTCCTGAACTTACAGCAGAGTTAGAACCCCCTGTTACTGCAATTTGTGTAACTGTAAAACTGTCATCATCATCAGCATCACTATCATCAGCCATTAATAAACTTGACCCTGAAGTTCTTGTAACTGTTGCATCTTCATTAACGGCATCAGTATCATTTACCGCAACTGGTGCATCGTTAACGCCCGTTACTGTGAAAATTAGTGTTGCAGTGTCTGTCGCTGTTCCATCAGATATTGTATATGTGAAACTATCTGTTGCAATATCACTTGCGTCTAAATCATCTGCAGCACTTTGATCTGCAACATAAGTGTAAGTTCCATCAGCACCTACCGTGAGTGTACCGTAGGTTCCTGTAACCTGTGTACCGCTTGAATTATAAGAACTTCCTGAACTTACAGCAGAGTTAGAACCCCCTGTTACTGCAATTTGAGTAACAGTGAAACTGTCATCATCATCTGCATCTGTATCATCAGCCATTAATAAACTTGAGCCTGAACTTTGTGTTACTGTTGCATCTTCATTAACTGCATCAGTATCATTGACTGCAACAGGAGCGTCATTAACCCCTGTCACCGTAATAATTATTGTTGCAGTGTCTGTCGCTGTTCCATCTGACACCGTATAAGTAAAACTGTCTGTTGCTGTATCAGAGGCGTCTAAATCATCTGCTGCTGATTGATCAGCTACATACGTATAAGTACCATCAGCTCCTATTTTTAATGTTCCATAAGTTCCAGTGACCGTAGTAAAATTACTATTATAAGTACTGCTTCCCGCAACCGAACTATTTGACCCTCCTGTTACTGCAATTTGAGTAACCGTTAAAGTATCACCGCTATCAACATCTGTGTCTCCATGTAAAACATCTGATGTTCCATCTGTAACGGTTAATGTTGCATCTTCATTAACTGCACCTGTTTCATTGTCTGCAACTGGTGCATCATTAACAGCAGTAACATTTACTGTAATTGTATTAGGAGTAGCACTATCTGAATCCCCATCGTTTACTGTAAAATTAAAAGTAGTGTAAGAAGATCCGTTTTCATCTGCAGCTGGGTTAAATCTCAATTTGTTCGCAGCAATGTCCGTTGCTGTTATAACTTGATTTAAAGTTACATCTACCCAAGCACTACCATTATAATATTGTAAAGCACCCGCATCTTCTAATGTGGTAATTTTTATACTTACTAATGCATCATCGTCGTCTGCATCGGTATATCCAAAGTCAGATGCTGAAAATACATAAGCTGTATCTTCGTTTGTAGTTACTGTTTTGTTTGAAGCAGTTGGCACATCATTAACACCCGTTACTGTGAAAATTAATGTTGCAGTGTCTGTAGCATCACCATCAGAGATCGTGTATGTGAAACTATCTGTCGCTGTATCACCTGCATCTAAATCATCTGCAGCTGACTGGTTAGCTACATAAGTATAAGTTCCGTTAGCACCAACGGTTAATTGACCGTAAGTTCCTGTTACTGTTTCTGGTGAACCAGAATTATAAGTACTGTTTGCAGTCACTGCATTATTTGATCCTCCTGTAACTGCTATTTGAGTTACTGTGAAGCTATCATCATCATCTGCATCTGTATCATCAGCCATTAATAAACTTGAGCCTGAACTTTGTGTTACTGTTGCATCTTCATTAACGGCATCTGTATCATTGACTGCAACAGGAGCATCATTAACACCTGTAATAGTAATTGTAAGTGTTGCAGTGTCTGATGTCATTCCATCTGATACTGTGTATGTAAATACATCTGTTGCAGTATCACTTGCATCTAAATCATCAGCAGCACTTTGATCTGCAACGTATGTATACGTTCCATCCGCTGCTACAGTTAAAGTTCCATAAGTACCTGTTAAACCTGAGCCAATTGAGCCAGCAGTTCCACTTGCTCCTTCAGCTCCAGTTCTAATTGCTGAGATTGTTAAAGATGCACTGCCATCAGCATCTGTAT
>CACJRE010000024.1 GCA_902595745.1 uncultured Pelagibacteraceae bacterium | reverse complement strand
CTAATATTTGAACTTCTATATGTCTTGGATTTTGAAAAAACTTCTCAATATAAACTTCGTCATTACCAAAGTATTTTTGTGCTTCTGATTTTGCAGTAGAAAATAATGTTTCAAATTCTTCCTCTTTGTACACAATTTTCATACCTTTTCCACCACCACCTCCTGATGCTTTTATTAAGACAGGAAATCCAATTTTTTTACATAACTCTTTAGCTTGCGCAATATCAGTCACTCCACCTTCAGAACCTTCAATTACAGGTAAACCATTCTCTTTAGCAATTCTCTTTGCTTGAATTTTGTCACCCATCATTTCTATATGTTTTGATGATGCTCCAATAAAACTTATTTTATTTTCTTCAAGAATTTTTGCAAAACTAGCATTTTCAGATAAAAATCCATAACCAGGATGTACAGCGTCAGCATTAGTAAGTTCTATAGCTGACATCAAATTAGGAATATTTAAATAGCTATTTGCAGGTTGGTGAGAGCCTATGCACACACTTTCATCTGCCATTCTTACATGCATACTTTCTCTGTCAACATCTGAGTGAACAGCTACAGTTGGTATTCCCCATTCTTTACATGCTCTAATAATTCTAACTGCAATTTCCCCACGGTTTGCAATTAAGATTTTTTTAAACATTTACCTACTCTAGAATAATAATAGTTTGACCAAACTCAACAGGGTGTCCATCTTCAACACAAATTTCTTTTACAACTCCATCTTGAGTTGATGGAACATGATTCATTGTTTTCATTGCTTCTACGATCATAATAGTATCACCTTTTTTTATCTTTTTACCTACCTCAACAAATTTTTTTGCTCCAGGTTCTGGTGCATGGTAAGCAGTTCCAATAATTGGTGAAGTAATTTCAGTACCAGATTTTACACTAGGTTTTTCTGAAACACTTTGATTAACAGTTTGTGTATTTGCAGATGTTTGAACTGGTTGATTACTGATAGATACATTATTTTTTGAAACTTTTATTTTAGTGTCCTTTTCAGTGATTTCTATTTCAGTAAGATTGAACTCGTCTAAATAGTCACTTAATTCTTTAATTATATTTTTATCTATTTTCATTTTTTAAAATCTTCTCTATTGAAATTATGGCCAAAATATAACCTTCGACACCTAAACCAAAAATTCCTCCTGTAGCAATATCACTAATTAGTGATTTGTGCCTAAATTCCTCTCTTTTATAAATATTGGATATGTGTAACTCAATTATTGGTTTTTTAAACAAATCAAGAGCATCTCTGATTGCAACTGAAGTATGAGTAAATCCTGCAGCATTAATGATCATTCCATCATATTTTTTTCTCGCATCTTGAATCATATTAACCAGCTCTCCCTCAATATTTGATTGAGCAAATTCTAATTCAATTCCAATTCTATTTGACTCTTTCAAACAATTTTCTTTTAATTGATTAAAGGTAGTTGAGCCATATTGTGATTGTTCTCTTTCACCTAATAGATTAAGATTTGGACCATTAATAATAATTATTTTATTAGACATTCGACTCTTATATACGATGAAAAAAATAAAAAAAATAAAAATTAGAGTAAATGGTAAAATTAAATCTATTCCTAATGATTATAAGGTTTCAAATTTGTTAAGAGATATTAATATTCCTCTAAAAAAAGTGGCAATTGAACTTAATCAAGAAATAATAGATAAAAAAAAAATTGATAAAATTATTCTAAAAAAAAATGATAAAATTGAGATAGTTCATTTTATTGGAGGTGGTTAAGTGAAAAATGATAAAATAATTATAGCAAATAAAAAATTTAACTCCCGCTTAATTGTAGGCACAGGAAAATATAAAAATATGACTGAGTGTGCAAAAGCAATTAAGCTTTCTGGTGCAGAAATTGTGACTGTTGCTGTTAGAAGAGTGAATATTACTGACAAAAAAAAACCACTTTTAATGGATTATATTGACCCAAAGAAAATAACATATTTACCAAATACGGCTGGTTGTTTTACATCAGAAGAAGCTTTAAGGACACTTCGATTGGCAAGAGAAATTGGAGGTTGGAAACTGGTTAAATTAGAAGTTTTAGGAGATAAACAAAACTTATTTCCTGATATGATTGAAACGCTAAAATCAACAGAGGTTCTAGCCAAAGAAGGCTTTAAGGTTATGGTGTATTGTAACGACGACCCACTTATGGCAAAACGTTTAGAAAACGCAGGAGCAGATGCAATAATGCCATTGGCAGCTCCTATTGGTTCAGGTTTGGGAATTCAAAATAAAATAAATATAAAAATCATAAGAAAACAAACTAAATTACCATTAATCATTGATGCGGGTCTAGGCCAAGCATCAGATGCAACAATTGCAATGGAGTTAGGTTGCGATGGCGTTTTAGTTAATACCGCAATAGCAAAAGCAAAAAAACCATTTGATATGGCTCTTGCGTTTAAGAACGCTGTAATTGCTGGTAGACAGTCTTTTTTAGCAGGTCGTATTAATAAATATTTATACGGAAATGCATCTTCACCAAAGATTGGAATAATTAAATAGTTGCAGTTTTTTTTACAAACTTCTTTTTAAAGTAAGGTTTTTTTTTAAAAGGTTTTTTGTTAAATTTTTTAGCTTCTTTCTTGTCAATAATTTTATCCTCTTTAATTTGTATTTCTAAATTTTTTAATTTTTCATAATGCTCAATTAACTCAATTGTTTTTTTTGATTTATTTTGAATATTTATAATATACTCAGGAATAATGAGAGTTGGATCACTAATAATATCAATTGTCATTTTATTCTTCTTTTCAAAATAAGTTAAATCATCAACGAAATTTTCTTTTAAAAAATCAGAGATTTTTTCACACACTCTTAGTTCAACAAATTTAGCTTTATTAATAACAGCGTTTAGCTCAACTGTTTTAAGTAATTTTTGAGCAAACGACTCATCTGTAAGAGTTACTTTCCATTTTATCGCACTTTCTCTTAATCTTTGCCTAGACATTTCAAGAAGACCAAAATTACTTATTCGTCCAATTTGAATTCTTGCCCTATCAGTTCTGCATTTTTCTTTAAGTTTTCTCTCAACCAATCTTCTGTTTCCATAACTTAGCATGTCTATAAAGTCGATTATAATTAGACCAGATAAATCTCTAATTTTTATTTGTCTTGCAATTTCCTCAGCTGCCTCAATATTTGTATCTAATGCAGTGCTTTCGACATTTTTTCCCTTAATTGAGCTACCAGAGTTTATATCTATTGAAACAAGTGCCTCGGTGGGATTTATTACTAAATATCCCCCAGATTTTAATTTAATTTCAGAATCAAATATCTGGTTTAGTTTTTGTTCAATTTTCTCTTCAATAAATAATGGAACTTTCCCTCGATACTTTTTAACTTTCTTAACACTAGATGGCATAATCATTTTCATAAAAGTTTGTGCTTTTTTATAACCCTCATTACCCTCAACTATGATGTTTTTAGTAGTATCATCAAACATATCTCTCAAAGTTCTTTTTATAATTTCACTTTCTTGATGAATTAAAGATGGAGCTATTGAATTGATCGCAGTATCTTTAATTTGACTCCAAGTTTTTATAAGAGTTTCTAAATCATTATTAATTTCATTTTTGGTTTTATTGCTTCCTGCAGTTCTAACAATCAAACCCATCTCTTTTGGAATTTCAATTTCGTTTAAAATTGTTCTTATTTTTTTTCTATCAGCTGGATTAAAAATTTTACGAGATATTCCGCCACCTTTTGGAGTATTAGGCATCAAGACTATATATTTTCCAGCTATAGAAATAAATGTACTAAGTGCGGCACCTTTTTGTCCTCGTTCATCTTTGATGACCTGCACTAAAATAACTTGATTTGGTTTTATTACTTCCTGAATTTTATATCTTTTAAATTTAAATTTAATTTCTTTTTTTTTATCTTTTTCTTCACTAATATTATTTTGTTCTTCAGAATTATTTTCATTTTGTTCTGCTGGATCTTTTTCTATATTGATCGGATCATCTATATCAAGTTTGCCTTCAGCAATATTTTCTTCTTCTTTAGCTTCAACTTCTTTAGATAGTTCTTCTCTAGCTTTTTCTTCTTCCTCTTTAATTTTTTCGAGGTCTGCCTTAGGTATTTGATAATAATCAGACTGAATATCATTAAAAGATAGAAATCCATGTCGTTCTCTTCCAAAATCAATAAACGCTGCTTGAAGAGATGGCTCTATTCTACTGACTTTACCTAAATAAATATTATTTTTTATTAAATTATTCTTTAAACCTTCGTATTCGTAGTCTTCAATATTCTCGTCTGATTTAAGAACAACTCTAGTTTCATTTGGATGCGATGCATCGATGTATAAATTTTTTTCCATAATAATTTGATTGATTGATTCATTTAATATTTAAGTTTTTATAAAATTTTGTTTAATTATCGTGCCTTATCTTTAACAAATTACAAGATATAATGGAAATAAAATGAATAAATTTCTTAAAAATACTTTATATTTTTCGTTATCTTTACTTATATTAATAGGTATTTTTATACTTGGAATTTTATGGTCTTATTCGAACAATATTCCTGATTATAGATTTCTTAAAAGTTATAAACCTTCGGTATCAAGCAAAGTATATGCAGGTGATGGAGCGCTTGTTGCAGATTTTTCAAAAGAAAAAAGGATATTTGTTCCATTTAACTCAATTCCAAAAAATGTAATTAATTCATTTTTGTCAGCAGAAGATAAAAATTTCTTTTCTCACCCAGGTATTGATGCAAAAGGAGTTTTGAGAGCTGTGATAAACAATATTTCAAATGTAATTTCATCTAAAAGGCTTGAAGGCGCCTCAACAATCACACAACAAGTAGCTAAAAATTTTTTACTAACTAATGAGGTAAGTCTCAATAGAAAAATAAAAGAGGCTATTCTGGCATTCAGAATAGAAAGAGCTTTATCCAAACAAAGAATTCTAGAATTATATTTAAATCAAATTTATCTTGGGAGTGGAGCTTATGGTGTGGCTGCAGCGAGTTTGGAATATTTTGATAAATCAATACAAGATTTAGATTATGGTGAAGCTGCTTTGCTTGCAGCTTTACCAAAGGCACCTAGTAAATATAATCCTTATCGAGACATTGAGTTAGCTAAATTTAGAAGAGATTTAGTTTTAAAAAATCTATTTGAAAACAAGTATATAGATTTCAATGAATATAATTATCTTAAAGATAAAAAAATCATACTCAACAAATCAAAAAAAGTTTTTTTAGAGGATGCTCAATATTATATTGAAGATGTTCGAAAAAATGTAATCGATACTTTAACTTATGATAAAGTTTATAAACAAGGATTTAACATTAATACTCCAATTAATTTAGAGTTTCAAAAAACAGCAACAGAAGCACTTAGAAACGGCCTATCATCTTATGACAAGAGAAAAGGCTGGAGAGGAGCTCTTACAAACAAAAAGTATTCTAAAAATTGGAATAAAGACATTAATAAATTTTATTTGGAAGACTCAATTGATTGGGAGTTAGCAATTGTTAAAAGATTAAATAAATTTTCAGCAAATATAGAAACAGAAAATAAATCTAGTGGAACAATTGAATTTAAAGATATTTCTTGGACAAAAAAAGAATTTAATCAATTATTAAAAGTAGGCGATATAATTTATGTAAAAAAAATTAGCGATAAAAATTATAGTTTAAAACAATTGCCAAAAATTAACGGGGGAATAGTTGTCATGGATCCCTATACCGGTAGAGTTTTAGCTTTAAGTGGTGGCTTTAGTTTTAAGAAAAGTGAATTTAACAGAGCAACTCAAGCATTGAGGCAACCTGGTTCAGCTTTCAAACCATTTGTTTATGCTTTGGCTCTTGAAAATAATTATACCCCAACATCCTTAATTTTAGATGCTCCAATTGTTTTGGATCAAGGAGAAGATCTTAAAATGTGGAAACCTGAAAATTATGGAAAAAAATTTTATGGCCCATCAACATTGAGAGTTGGATTGGAAAAATCAAGAAATTTAATGACAGTTAGAATAGCTCAAGATTTGGGCCTTAAAAAAATTATAAACTTTTCAAAAAATTTAGGCATTTATAATAATCCAGAAGAACTTTTATCTATTTCACTTGGATCAGCCGAAACAACATTATTGAAATTAACATCAGCTTACTCAGTTTTTATCAATGGAGGTAAATTAGTTGATCCAATTTTGATTGACAGAATTCAAGACAGTGAAGGAAAAACTATTTTTAACAATGAAAAACGAAAATGTATTAATTGTGATGAAATATCTTATTTAGGAAAAGATTATCCAGTTATTAAAGATGATTATAAAAAAATTTTTTCTCCACAAACATCATATCAAATGACCTCAATACTTGAAGGGGTTGTACAAAGAGGAACAGGTAAAAAACTTAGGGAACTTGAATTAAATATTGCCGGGAAAACAGGCACAACGAATAAAAATACAGATACATGGTTTATTGGATATACATCTAATCTTTTGATAGGTGTTTATGTTGGTTTAGATAATCCTTCTCCACTAGGCAAATTTGAAACTGGTTCAAAAACAGCTTTACCAATTTTTAAAGAGTTTATTAAAAAAACAGTTAACAAATCAGACGCAAGACCTTTTAAAGCAGCAGAAGGAACAATAATGATGGTAGTTGATCCAAATACAGGTCAAAAAGCAAAGTTTAATTCTAAAAATACTATTATTGAAGTCTACAAAAAACAGAATGTCATAGATGGAAAAGTTTTATATTCAAATAATGATAGATTAGATGTTAATAATATATTAAAGTTTTATTAATGGACGATAAATACCAAGATTATAAAAAAGAAATAGAAAAAATTAATTTCAGAGTTAAGGAGTATCTTTGAAAAAAATAAAATTCATTCAAAACTTGAGAAATTAAACTCAAAAATGCTGGAAGCCAATTTTTGGCAAGATAAAGATAATTCAAAAAAAATAATTAAAGAAAAAAAACTTTTTGAAGATTTAATAAATACTCAAAAATCTTCAATTGAAAAACTCTCAGATTTAAATGATTTAAGTGAATTAGCTTTAGAAGAAAAAAATGAGGCTGTACAAAAAGAAATATTACAAAATATTAAAGAACTTAGAACTTTAGTAAAAAAAAATGAAATTAAATGTTTTTTATCAAATGAAGCAGACTCGCTTGACTGTTATATAGAAATTCATGCAGGTGCTGGTGGTACTGAAAGTCAAGATTGGGCTGAAATGTTGAGAAGAATGTATTTGAAATGGGCGGATCAAAAAAACTTTAAATCCAATTTAATTAGTGAACATAAAGGAGACGAGGCTGGAGTAAAATCATCCACAATCAAAGTTGAAGGTGATTATGTTTTTGGCTGGCTTAAAAAGGAGTCTGGAATTCATAGACTGGTTAGAATATCCCCGTTTGACTCTGGAGCAAGAAGGCACACAAGTTTTGCAAGTATATGGGTGTATCCAGTTGTTGATGAAAATATTAACATTGAAATTATTGAAAAAGATTTAAGAATTGATACTTATAGATCTAGTGGAGCGGGGGGTCAGCATGTTAATACGACAGATAGCGCTGTAAGAATTACTCATTTACCATCTAAAATTGTCGTTCAGTGTCAAAATGAGCGATCACAACACAAAAACAAAGAAACATGTATGAACATGCTGAAAGCAAGATTATATGATTATGAAATTAAAAAAAAAGAGCAGGAAAATCAAAATACAGAAAACTCTAAATCTGAAATTGGATGGGGTCACCAAATAAGATCATATGTTTTACAACCCTATAGACTTGTAAAGGATAATAGAACTAATTTTGAAAGCACGAGCCCAGATAAAGTTTTAGATGGAGATTTAGATGATTTCTTAGAACAATCTTTATATCAAATTAAATGAGTAAAAAAATTTTAAAATCTTTATCTATAATATTAGGGCTTTTTATTTTATTAATAATTTATTTAAGTACGATTGGTGTTGAGACAAAAAAATTTAACAAAAAAATCCAAGATCTTGTTATACAAAAAAATGACAAACTTGATATTAGTTTAAAAAAGATAAAACTTACTTTAGATCCTTTAAATTTAAAAATTAATGGAAAAACTATAGACGCTAAAGTAACGTTTAAGGGCAAGCCAATTGAACTTGAATATATAAAAACTCAAATACCAATAAATTCTTTGGTTAAAAGTAAATTAATTGCATCACAAGTAGAAATATCTACTAAATCAATTTTGCTTAAAAATTTTGTCTCAATTATAAGATCAATAAACAATAGACCAGAACTATTCTTTTTAGAACAATTCATAAAAAAGGGATATTTGGTTGTGGATTTAAAATTGAATTTTGATGAATTTGGTGCACTTAAAGAGGATTATATAGTTAAAGGATTACTAAGAGACGGTAAAGTAAGTTTTTTAAAAAAAAATCAATTAGATAAAATAAACCTTCTTTTTAATATAAGAGGAAATAACTTTAATTTTAAAGATATTAGTTTTAATGCAAATAATATTAATTTTTTATCTGAAAGACTTAATATAAAAAAAAATAAAAAAGATTATTTTTTTGAAGGAAGTTTAAGTAATGATAATTCCTCTTTAAGCCCTGGATTAATTAATACAATTCAATTAAAATACCCACTATTTAATCTAATAAATACTGACTTTAAGTCAAAAAATGATTTTTCATTTAATATTAACAACAAATTTAAAGTTAAAAATTTAGCAATAAATTCAAGTATTTTAATCAATAGGTCTCAGTTTAAAAAAAATAGTTTATTTAATAATAATTTCATAAAAATTAATGATTTAGTTGATTTAAAAGGTCACAAAATAAAATTTTCTTATTCTAATAAAAAGCTATACTTAGAAGGCAAGGGTCAGGTTAAACTTCAAAATAAATTTGAGTTTATTGATTATGTAATAACAAATAAAGATTCAGATTTAAATTTAATATCAAATCTTAATTTAAGTGAATTAGATTTTAAAAACCAAAGTTTAATAAAAAAGTATTTACCAAAAACAAATGACATTTTAAGTCTTAAAGATCAAAAAATTAAAATTGATTTTAAAAAAAATATTTTATCTCTTAAAGGTTCAGGAAAAATTCAGTTAGAAAATGAATTAAATAAAGTAGAATATTTTTTATCAGCAAATGACAGAACATACAATTTTGAAACAGATTTAGAAATTAATGATACCAATATAAAAAATAGATTTTATTAATTACACAAAAGATAAAAATTTAAAATCTCTGTTAGAAATAAATGGAAGCTATAATAAAAAATTAGGATTTAACTTTAAAAAAATTAGCCTTTTATCAAAGAATGACAATCTTATAATAAATGATTTAATTATTGATAAAAAAAATAAAATAGTGAAAGTAGATAAAA
>CACJRE010000023.1 GCA_902595745.1 uncultured Pelagibacteraceae bacterium | reverse complement strand
TATAAATAATTTAATTTTTTTAGTTTTTTCCATTAAATACCATGTTAATTTTATAATCTTCTGTTTGCTATTTATATATTTAGTTACTATAAAGGGCGAAAATTAATAAATTTTAACCACATTTTATGAAGCGAACATATCAACCATCTAACGTTAAACGAGCCAGAAAACACGGTTTTAGATCAAAAATGAAGACTAAGGGTGGACAAAAACTTTTAGCTAGAAGAAGAGCAAGAGGAAGAAAATCGTTAACTGTATCAGTCTAGATAAATGAAAAGCAAAATACTTGCTCTTTCAAAAAACGAAGAATTCAAAAATCTACTAAAGCAGAAAAAGATTTCCAACAAATATGTTACAATTTTTTTTGGCAGACTAGATCACAAAGATAACAAAAAACTTAATATTAGTTTTGTCACTAAAAAGAAAATTGGTAACGCAGTAAAAAGAAATAAAATTAAACGTAGATTAAGAAATATTGTTAATGAAGCAGTTAAAAAAATAACTTTAAAATTCAACTATTCATATCTTGTTATTGCTAAGTCAACTATGTTAAATAATGAGTACAAAAATATAAAAGAAACTCTATTTCAGGATTTAGAAAAAATTAGATAATGAACATTTTCACAAAAATTTTGATCAAATTTATTAAAGGCTATAAATTTCTAATTAGTCCCCTACTTGGTCAATCATGTAGATATCTACCTACTTGTTCAGAATATAGTATTGAGGCTTTAAAAGAATTTGGTCTAATTAAAGGAAGTTTCTTGAGTTTGAAAAGAATTTTATCTTGCCATCCTATAAAATTTTTAGGGGGTGGAGATGGTTTTGATCCAGTTAAAAAAGAAATGAAAGTAAAGAAATAATGGATACTAAAAATGTAGTTGCAGCTATTTCTTTATCAGCAGCAGTAATTATTTTATATTCACTTTTTTTTGCTCCACCACCTATTACTAAAGAACAATTAGCAGAGAAAAATAAAACTGAGCAAAATTCAGATGCACCAAGTTTAGACCAAAAAGAAACTATAACAGAAATTACGAGAGAAGAGGCGCTAGCCCAAAGTAAAAGAATTCAATTTGAGAATCAAAACATTGTTGGTTCAATTTCTTTAAAAGGAGCTGCAATCGATGATTTAACTTTTAAAAAATATAATGTTGCCTTAGAAAGTGATGAGAAAGTTAAGCTGTTATCACCAAGAAATACTAAAGACGGGTATTTAATAGAAAGTGGATTTATAACTACAGATAAGAATATTGATATTCCAAATTCAAATTCTGTATGGTCTGTATTAGGAAATAATAAACTAACTAGCCAATCTCCTGTTAAATTATCTTGGACTAATAAGCAGGGAATTATTTTTGAAAAAGAGATAGCCTTGGATGACAAATTTTTATTCTCAGTTAATCAGAGAGTGATCAATTCTACCAATAAAGTGTATGATTTTTATTCATATGGACAAATAATTAGAAAGCAAATTCCAGATATATCAAACTTTTATATCCTTCATGAAGGACTTTTAGCAACCTTGGATGATGAGCTAATTGAAGAAGATTATGATGATATCCAAGAAGAGAAGTTTTCAAGAACTTCTCAAAAAGGATGGCTTGGAATATCAGATAAATTTTGGATTACTTCATTAATTCCACCAAGTGGAAAAGAATTTAAAACTACCTTTGATTACAAAGATAAATTTCGAGCAAATTTTGTAGCAACTGAACCTCTTGAACTTAGAGGAAACTCTAGCATTGAAGATAAGATGCAAATAATTGTTGCAGCAAAAAGAGTAGATGTGATTGATGGATACGCAGACTCTTTAAATATTGATAAATTCGATTTAGCAATAGATTGGGGCTTCTTATACTTTATTACAAAACCTTTATTTTATGGGATAGATTACTTCTTTAAGTTGCTTGGCAATTATGGTCTCGCAATTATTGCAATTACTATTTGTATTCGATTAGCATTCTTCCCACTTGCAAACTTTTCATTTAGAAGCATGGCAAAAATGAAAGCACTTCAGCCTGAAATGGTAAGGCTAAAAGAACTTCATAAAGATGATAAAATGAAACTTCAGCAAGAAATGATGGCTCTTTATAAAAAAGAGAAAGTTAACCCTATGTCTGGATGTTTGCCTATACTAGTTCAGATTCCCGTATTTTTTGCACTATACAAAGTATTGTTTGTAACAATTGAAATGAGACAAATGCCATTTTATGGATGGATACAAGATTTATCAGAAAGAGATCCAACATCACTTTTCAACTTGTTTGGTTTATTGCCTTATGATGTTCCATCATTTTTAGTGATTGGCGCATGGCCTGTTGCTATGGGAGTATCAATGTTTATTCAACAGAAACTAAACCCTGCTCCAACAGATCCTATGCAGGCTAAAATATTTATGTTCTTTCCACTTTTCTTGACAATTATATTAGCTCCATTCCCTGCTGGACTAGTAATTTACTGGACTGTTAATAATATTTTAACTATGGCTCAACAAGTTTTCATCATGAAAAGAACTACTGTTAAAACAGTCACTTAATGTTGCAAATAAAAGAAGAAGAATTAAGTAAAATCCTACCTGCAGATGGTCCTTCAATTGATGAGGTTAAGAGGTATCTAGAAAAATATAATGATGAATACATTGTTATAAAATGTGGTGGGAGTGTTCTGGTTGATCAAAATTTATTTAATATTTTTATACAAGATATTACTACACTAAATAAACTGGGATTTATTCCAATCGTTGTTCACGGTGGTGGCAAAAGAATAAATAATAAATTAAATGAATTAGGAATAGAAAGTGAATTTATTAAAGGACTTCGAGTTACAGGAAAAGAAACTATCGAAGTAGTTGAGCAAGTATTAATAGAATTTAATAAAGAAATTGTTGAAGCTTTAAAAAAACAGTCTTGTAATAGTGAAACAATTAACTCTAAAGATAAAAATATCATTACTGTAATTAAAGAAAATGATGAGTTAGGTTATGTTGGAATACCAACTAAAATAGACAAAACAATTATAGACAAAGTCGTAAATGATAAAAAAGTTCCTGTTATTGCGCCCTTAGGATTAGATGAAAACAATCAAACTTACAATATAAACGCAGATACTGCAGCTGGCTCGATTGCTAAAAAAATAGAAGCAAGAAGATTAATTATTATGAGCGATGTTGAAGGTGTATTAGATACTAATCAAAAACTAATTCCTGAGATTAATTCAACTTCAATTAAAGAGCTAATTGATAATGAAACTATTACTGGGGGGATGATCCCAAAAATAAATAACTGCTTAGACGTTGCAAGCAATGGGGTAAAAGGAGTTGTAATTATTGATGGCCGAAAAAATCATTCTATTCTTTTTGAACTATTATCTGATAAAGGATCAGGAACTCTGATAAGACAATGAAAGACTTAATTGATATAAAATATTGGATATTTGATCTTGATAATACTCTCTATAGTGGTCAAACAAAGGTTTTTTCTGAAGTGGATAAAAAGATGTCTTCTTTTATCTCAGAAAAATTTAAAGTTGATCTTGTAAAAGCAAAAGAAATCCAAAAAAAATACTTTTATGAATATGGTACTACACTCTCGGGTCTAATGAACCATGATAATATTGATCCTCAAGAATTTTTAGAATTTGTTCATGATATTGACATTAGCTGGTTACCTAAGGATGAAATTTTAAGAGAAGAGCTTATAAAAATTAAAGAAAAAAAAATCATTTTTACTAATGGGTCACATGCTCACGTTGAAAACGTCACAAAACAACTTGGTATTGATGGATTATTTGATGGTGCTTTTGACATCACAGATGCAAATTACATTCCCAAACCACACCTAGATCCATATCAAAAATTAATAAAAAAATTTAACTTAGACCCAAATCAATCAATTTTAATTGAAGATATTGCTCATAATTTAGAGCAGGCTAAAAATTTAGGAATGAAAACCTGCTGGTTAGAAAATGATGAGACCTTTGCTAAAAAAGATTCTGACAAACCATATATAGATTATAAGATTAAGAACTTGCCTTCTTTTCTTCAAGAAATTAATATATTAAAGAACAATTAAATTAACTATCTAAATAAATAAATATGAGTGATATAGAAAAAATAATTAATGATGCGTGGGAAAATAGAGATAACGTAAACCAAGATTCTGAACAAAGTTTAAAAGATACAATCAATCAAATGATTGCTGATTTAGATAGTGGTAAAGTTAGAGTTGCAGAAAAAATAAATGGAGAATGGGTTACCCATCAACATATCAAAAAAGCTATTATGCTAAGTTTTAGAATTTATCCAATGGAAAATTTAAATGGACCTTATAGTAGCTGGTATGACAAAGCACATTTATTAAAAGGTAAAACAGCGGGTTGGACAAAAGAAGATCATGAAAAAGCTGGATTTAGAATGGTACCTAACTCTCCTGTAAGAAAAGGATCTTTTGTTGGTAAAAATGCAGTCCTAATGCCGTGTTATGTAAATATTGGAGCCTACATTGATGAAGGTACTATGATGGATACCTTTAGTCGTGCTGGAAGTTGTTGCCAAATAGGAAAAAATTGTCATATCTCTGCTGGAAGTGGAATTGGTGGTGTATTAGAACCTGCTCAAGCACTACCAACTATTATTGAAGATAATTGTTTTATTGGAGCAATGTCAGAAGTTGTTGAAGGTGTTATTGTTGGGGAAGGATCAGTATTGAGTATGGGAATGTACATAGGTCAATCTACAAAAATAGTAAATAGAAAAACTGGAGAAATAACCTACGGAAAAATTCCTCCTTATTCCGTAGTTGTACCTGGATCATTGCCTGATAAAAATAATGCCTCTGCCCCATCACTATATTGTGCAGTGATCATTAAACAAGTAGATGAAAAAACAAGATCTAAGACATCAGTTAATGATCTTTTAAGAGAATAGATTGATTATGACCTCTATTAATGAACTTCAATTAGCTAAGGAGCTAATTAAATTTCCAACTGTTACCCCTATTGATGCTGGGATAATGAAGTTCTTAGAAAAAAAACTTAAAATTCTTGGATTTAAAACTAAAATTTTAGAGTTCAGAGAAAAGAACAGCAAACCAGTGAAAAATCTTTATGCAAGGCTTGGTAATCAAAGTCCAAACTTCTGCTATGCGGGCCACTTAGATGTTGTACCTGCAGGAAATTTAAAAGAATGGACGGTAAATCCATTTAAACCTTCTGTTAAAAAAGGACATTTAATTGGAAGGGGTGCTAACGATATGAAAAGTTCAATCGCAGCATTTGTTTCTGCTGTGAGCAATTTTGTTGATAATAATAGAAAATTTAATGGCTCTATTAGTCTTTTAATTACAGGGGATGAAGAAGGTGTTGCAATTAATGGAACTAAAAAAGTAGTCGATTACTTAAAAAAGAAAAAAGAAAAAATAGATTTTTGCTTAGTGGGTGAACCTACTAATCCAAATAAATTAGGTGAAATGATCAAAATAGGACGAAGAGGAAGTATGAATGGTAGACTTTCAGTTATTGGTGTTCAAGGTCATGTAGCCTATCCACAAAGAGCAAATAATCCATCCACAACACTGGTGCAAATTTTAAAGGAATTAAAAAGTATTAAATTTGATAATGGTACGAAAGATTTTCAACCAACAAATCTGGAAATCACTAAGATAAATATTGATAATTCTGCAGATAATGTAATCCCAGGCTTAGCTAATGCTAAATTTAATATAAGATTTAATAATAAGCATACTTCTACTTCTATAAAAAAGAAAATTGATAAAATTATTAAAAAGATAAGTATTAAAAATAAATCAAAATATAAAATTGATTATAGCATTTCAGGTGAAGCATTTCTTACAAAACCAAATAGTACAACTTTTATGATCAGGGATATTATAAAAAAAATTACAAAAATTAATCCTCAACTTTCAACAACTGGTGGTACTTCTGATGCACGTTTTATCAGAAAAATAGCTCCCTGTTTAGAATTTGGTCTAGTTGGTAAAACAATGCATAAAGTTGATGAAGCCGTTTCATTGTCTGATTTAAAAAAACTCACTTTGATTTATTCAAATATTTTACAAAATTATTTTAAGTGAAAACTGGTTTAATTACCTCTGATACTTATCAAAATCATAATACAGGAGAAGGACATCCAGAAAAAATTGATAGGGTAACAGCTGTAATCGATAATTTTAAAAAAATTGATAACAAAGAATTAATTTGGAAAAAACCAGCTAAATTTGATCAATCTTTTTTAGTAAATACACACTCTTCAAAATATATAGAATTAGTAAATAAATCGTTTCCTGAAAATGGACTAGCTTTTCTCGATGGTGATACTGTAGTTTCACCTGGTAGTAAAGAAGCTACCAAGGATGCGGTTGGATCAATAATCACAGCTATAGATGGTGTTGAAAAAAAAGAGTTTAAAAATGCGTTTTGTGCAGTGAGACCCCCTGGTCATCATGCAGAAAAAGATAAGGCAATGGGTTTTTGCATATATAACAATGTTGCAGTTGGTGCTAATTATCTAATTCAAAAATATAATTATAGTAAAGTTGCAATTATTGATTTTGATGTACACCATGGAAATGGAACACAGGACATATTTTATGATAATGAAAAAGTATTATATATTTCAACACATCAATGTCCTTATTATCCAGGGTCGGGTTCTGAAAAAGAGAATGGAAAGTTTAATAATGTTTTAAATATACCACTCGAAGCTGGTACTACTGCTGAAAAATACTTAAATGCGTATGAGAACGTTTTAAAAAAATTAAAAGAATTTAAGCCTGAATTTTTGTTATTTTCTGCGGGCTTTGATGCTCATATTGATGATCCTTTAGCTCAACTAAGACTTACTTCTGAAGATTTTTACCAATTAACAAAAAGAACTTTAGAAATTTCTAAGTCCATGTGCAACGGAAATGTAGTTTCAATACTTGAAGGAGGATATGATCTTAAAGCTCTCCAAGACAGTACGAAAAGACATGTAGATGCTCTGATCGAATTTAATTGATAATTAAAAATTAAACTCTAAAAAACCTGTATGAAACTTTACAAAATTAAAAAATCAGACATCGATAAAAAAGGTAGAGGTCTATATGCAACAAGAGACATCAAAGAAGGAACAAAAATAATCGACTACGTTGGTAAACTGATAACAAAAAAGCAAACAGAAGAGTCTGATAAATATGATAATAGTAAGCCGATTTATTTATTCACTATTAATAAAAAATATGACCTAGATGGAGATTTTCCATGGAATACAGCTGGTTTAATTAATCACTCATGTAATAATAATTGTGATTACGATGGAAAAGGTCTTAAAATTTGGGTCAAAGCTATTAAAGATATAAAAAAAGGTGAAGAATTTACCTGCGATTATGGTTTTGGATATGATGAAAATTATAAACAGTTCCCATGTAAATGTAGATCTAAAAATTGTTGTGGCTATATTGTGCGTGCAGAGTCGAGATGGCGAATAAACAAAAAATTTGCTATGAGCAATAAAAACAAGTTAATAAATAACTCTCGCTAAAAAAAGACCCTCAGGTGGTGCCGGTGGTGCACAAAAAACTCTTTTCTTAGATTTAAAAACTTTATTAAATTTTTTTAAATCCCATTTTTTTTCACCTAAATATTTTAAACATCCTACCATTGATCTAACTTGTTGTTGCAAGAAAGATTGTGATTTAAATTCTATCTCTATTTTATTCTTTAAAGATTTTATTTTTACTGATTGAATTGTTTTGATGGGGCTTTTTGCATGACAACTTGAAGACCTAAAAGTCGAATAATCATGAGTACCAACTAATTTTTTAGCTCCCTTTTTAATTAAATCTAAGTCTAAAGGTTTTCTTACATGCCAACCTCTTTTTTTTTCAATTACAGGAGCACTTATCTGATTAAAAATTATATATTTATAAATTCTTTGTTTTGCAGAAAATCTTGAATGAAATTTATTACTTCTTTTTCTAATTTTTTTAATGGCTACACCTTTATCATTCAAAAAATGATTAATTGATTTTAAAAACTTAGTTAAGTCTATAATTTCATTTTTGGTATCAAAGTGACCAGACTGTTCAATTGCATGAACACCTGTATCCGTTCTTCCTGAACCATTTAAAATTATTTTTTCTTTTAAAAGTTTTGATAGCTTTTCTTGAATAAGCCCTTGAATAGTTGATCCTTTTTTTTGAATTTGCCAACCTCTAAAATTTGTTCCCACATACTCAATAAGAAGTTGATATCTTGCCATTTATATAACTGTGCCTTTTTTAATTTGAGAGCCAATCATAAATTCACCAATATTTTGGGGCTTTTTTCCTTGTCTTTGTATTTCTTTAATTTTAATCGATTTATTATCCCCACAAATAACTTCTAAATAATTAGAAATAATTTCTCCAGGCTTTCCAATTCCATTACCAATTTCAGCTTTTAAAATTTTGTATCTCTCTCCTTTGTAAATAAAGAAAGCACCTGGCACAGGATATAAGCCATTTATTTTTCCAATAATAATTGATGCTTTCTCATTCCAATTAATTACACCTTCTGACTTTTGAATTTTAGATGCGTATGTTGCTTTTGAATGATCTTGTTCAATAAATTTTGCTTTATCCTCTAAAATATTATCTACATTATCTAATATTTTCTCAGCTGCAATTAAGGATAATTTTTCTGCTACATCACTAGCATTTAAATCTTTCTCTAAATTTATTTTATAAGTATTGCACACTGGCCCTGTATCAAGTTTTTCAGCAATTTTCATCACACTAACTCCAGTTTCATTATCAAGATTCATTATAGATCTTTGTATAGGTGCAGCACCTCTCCATTTTGGTAAAATAGATGCATGAATATTAATAAATCCTTTTTTGGTTAAACTTAAGAATGATTTAGGAATAATTTGTCCATAGGCAACGACTATAGCAAGATCAGCTTCTATGCCTTTAAAATATTCATATTCTTCATTATTATCTTTTAAATTTTTTGGGGTCCTAAAATCTAAATTTAAAGTTTCAGCTATCCCTTGAATGGGTGATTTATTTATTTTTTGACCTCTTTGTGATTTTTGAGGAGGTTGAGTGTACACATCAGATATTGGATATCCATTTTGATATAATGATTTTAAAATAGGTACAGCAAACATTGGTGTACCCATAAAAACAATCTTTTTTGCCATTAATTAAAGGACTGCAGTATTTGATTTTAATTTAGACAGTTTTTTAATAATCATGGATCTTTTCAATTTTGATAGATAGTCTATAAATAATATTCCTTCTAAATGATCCATTTCATGCTGAATGCATGTTGCAAGTAAACCCTCTGCTTTTAATATTTGTTTTTTGCCATTGAAATCAAGATACTCAACATCACAT
>CACJRE010000022.1 GCA_902595745.1 uncultured Pelagibacteraceae bacterium | reverse complement strand
CTCCAAGTTCTCTCGCAAATTTTCGAGCTTTCGGGCTTGCAGAAGATATTTCTTTGATTATAGTTTTAGCTTGATTATTTGTAGTTTGTTCATCTACTGATCTTATAACTTTAATTTTTTTTACCTCTTTTTCAATTATTGGCTTTTCATCAACTTTTTCCTTTGTTTGAGATTTTTCTTCTAAAATTAATATCAAATCCCCCTCTGAAACTTTATCTCCTACTTTTATTTTTAAAGATTTTACTTTTCCTTCAAAGTTGGATGGAATTTCAACGCTTGATTTATCACTTTCTATTGTTACCAGTGGATCATTTTTTTGAATAATTTGACCTTCAGTAACTAAAACTTCTATTACCTCAACATCTTTAAAATCTCCAATATTGGGTACTTTAATCTCGGTTTCTGACATTATAATTTAGTGGGCATTGGTTTTTCACCATCAATGTTATATTTCTTTAATGCATCTTTTGCATATTTTGACGCAATTAGTTGCTCTTTAGCTAAAACACTTAGACTATAAGCAACTAAATGTTCCTTATCTACTTCAAAGAACTTCCTTAAATTCTTTCTAGTATCACTTCTACCAAAACCATCTGTTCCTAGAGAATAAAAACTTTTATTTGTATAAGGTCTTATTTGGTCTGAGTTCATTCTCATATAATCTGATGCAGCCATTATTGGACCTTCAGATTTCCCTAGACATTTTTCAACGAATGAAGTTTTTTGTTCTTTATCTGGGTTTAAAAGATTATATCTTTCAACTTCCATTCCGTCTTTTCTCAATTCGTTAAAACTTGTTACACTCCAAATTTCACTATCAATTTGGTATTCATTTTGAAGAACTTCGGCAGCTGCCATCATTTCTCTAAGGATAGTACCTGATCCTAAAAGTTGAATTTTTGTCTTCTTAAACTTATCAAATTCTTTAATTTTATACATACCTTTAAGGATACCTTCTTCACAGTTTTTATCTTTTGGCATTTCAGGATGAGAATAATTTTCATTCATTGTAGTAATGTAGTAAAAAACATTTTCTTTATTTTCGTGCATTCTTCTCATGCCTTCTCTAAAAATTACAGCTAACTCATAGTGAAAAGTTGGATCATAAGTTACACAGTTTGGTATTGTCGAAGCTATTAAATGGCTATGTCCATCTTGGTGTTGAAGTCCTTCTCCAGCTAAAGTAGTTCTACCAGCTGTTGCACCAATTAAAAAACCTCTTGCTTGGCTATCACCAGCAGCCCATGCAAGATCACCTATTCTTTGAAAACCAAACATAGAATAAAAAATATAAATAGGAATCATTTCTATATCGTGATTTGTGTATGCTGTTGCAGCAGCTATCCATGATGACATTGCACCAGCTTCATTAATTCCTTCTTCTAACACTTGACCACTTTTATCTTCACGGTACGAACTTAATTGTGCAGAGTCTTCTGGTTCATATTTTTGACCCTCGTGTGCGTAAATCCCTATTTTTTGAAAAAAACCTTCCATTCCAAATGTTCTTGCTTCGTCTGGAATAATTGGAACTAATCTTGGAGAGATATTTTTATCTCTTAACAAATTGGTAAACATCCTCACCATTGCCATGGTTGTTGACATTTCTTTTTCACCAGTTGAGACTTTCATAAAATCAAAAATATCTTTTGATGGGGCTTTAATCGGTTTTGCATAGGTAGTTCGTTCAGGTAAAAAACCACCTAAATTTAACCTTCTTTCTTTTAAATATTTAATTTCTGGAGATTGTTCGTCTGGCTTAAAATATTCAATATTTCTAACTTGTTCATCAGTTAGAGGTACGTCAAATCTATCTCTGTAGTACAGTAAATCATCAACATCTAATTTTTTTGTTTGATGAGTTGTGTTTACACTTTCACCTGTCTTTCCCATTCCATATCCCTTGATAGTCTTCGCTATGATTACAGTCGGGCTTCCTTGATTTTTTGTAGCTTTATCATAAGCTGCATATACTTTGTGTGGATCATGACCCCCTCTGTTTAATCTCCAAATATCTTTATCCGATAAACTTGAAACTAGTTCTTGAGTCTCAGGATATTTTCCAAAAAATTTTTCTCTAACATAAGCACCATCTCTAGCTTTCATCGCTTGATATTCTCCATCAACTGTTTCATTCATTATTTTTACTAAATGACCAGTTTTATCGTTTGCGATCAAAGAGTCCCAATAAGAACCCCAAATTACTTTTATGACATTCCAGCCAGCTCCTCTAAAGCTGCCTTCTAATTCTTGAATAATTTTTCCATTTCCTCTAACTGGCCCATCAAGCCTTTGAAGATTACAATTAATCACAAATATTAAATTATCTAATTTTTCTCTTGCTGCTAAACCGATAGCACCCATAGACTCTGGCTCATCCATTTCTCCGTCACCTAAAAATGCCCAAACTTTTCGACCCTCATCTTTTATGAGACCTCTATTAATCAAATACTTCATGTATCTTGCTTGATAAATTGCTAGCATTGGGCCTAAACCCATTGAAACAGTTGGAAATTGCCAGAACTTAGGCATTAACCATGGATGGGGATAGGAGGAAAGTCCACCTGGTTTTACTTCTTGTCTAAAACTATCCAACTGTTTTTCATTTAATCTACCTTCTAAAAATGCTCTAGCATACATTCCTGGAGCACTATGGCCTTGAAAATAAACTAAATCCCCACCGAATTTATTATTTTTTGCTCTCCAAAAATGATTCATCCCAACATCATATAAAGTTGCAGCTGATGCAAACGTACCTATATGCCCACCTAATTCTGGGAATTTTTTATTTGCTCTAACAACCATGGCTGCTGCATTCCATCTAATTAAAGATCTAATTCTTCTCTCAATATTTTGATCTCCATTTGATTTAATTTCTGCTTCAGGAGGAATTGTATTTATATAAGGAGTGTTCTGAGTATAAGGAATATTTGCACCCTCTCGATATGCTTTGTTGATTAATTCTTTAATTAAAAAATGAGCTCTTTGATTTCCATCCTTTGAGATAACAGCTGACAAAGACTCTAACCAATCTTTAGTTTCTAAAGGATCTATATCTTTGTCATTTGTAACCTGTATAATTGATTGCTCTTTTTTTGGAGTGGTTTGCTGAGAAATCTTAATATCATCCTTTTGCTTCTCCATAGCTACTTCAGCTTGCTTAATAATACTCTCAGTATCTTTTGGAATTGGATTGTCTTTTGTGCTTTCACCTGAAGAAACAATATTTAAAATTATATCTCCTTTTGAGACTTTATCTCCAACTTTGATTTCTACTTTTTCAACCTTACCAGTAATAGTTGAAGGAATTTCAACACTTGATTTGTCACTTTCAATCGTAATTACTGGATCGTTAATATTTAATTGATCACCTTCTTTTGCTAAAACTTCTATGACTTCAACTTCTTCAAAATCTCCAATGTCTGGGACAAGTAATTTTTCACTCATTATTTTAGAATGTTTTATATACCTATTAATATTATAATTAAGTTTATTTTGACGCGTTAATAGTCTTTTTTATGAATTTATGTAAAAAAAATGCACAAAAATTGTGTATTTAATTTCTTTCAATACACATAGCTATACCCATTCCACCCCCAATACATAATGCAGCACAACCTTTGCTTTTATCTTGTTTTATCATTTCGTGTATTAAGGTAACTAATATTCTTGTTCCTGATGCACCAATTGGGTGGCCCAAAGCAATAGCTCCACCATTAACATTAACTATTTCCTCAGGAATTTTTAGTTCTTTAATTACCGTAATACTTTGAGCTGCAAAGGCTTCATTTATCTCAAACAAATCAACTTCATCTAAACTCCAGTTGGCTTTATTTAGTGCCTCTTTAACTGCAGGTATAGGTCCTAAACCCATCAAAGAAGGCTCTACACCACATGATGCCCATGAAACTATTTTAACTAATGGTTCTATAGAATTATTTTCAGCTTGTTTTCTTGTCATTAGCACTGTTGCTGCCGCTCCGTCATTTATACCTGATGAATTTCCAGGAGTAACAGTTCCATTTTCTTTAAAAACAGTCTTTAGTTTTTTTAAGTCATCAATTTCTAAATCATTTCTAGGATGTTCATCTTTATCAAAAATTAAGTTTTCTTTTTCTTTATTAATTTGTAATTTAATTATCTCATCTTTAAATTTTTTTTTATTTGAAGCATCTTGTGTTTTTTTTTGAGAATTAAGTGCAAAATTGTCTTGTTCATCTCTTGAAATTTCGAATTTTTCTGCAATATTTTCTGCTGTCACTCCCATGTGATAATGATTAAATGAGTCAGTCAAACCATCTTTGATCATGGTGTCTACTAACTTAGACTCATCTAATTTTTTATTTTCTCTATAAAATAATGAGTGTGGTGCTCTGGACATATTTTCTTGGCCACCTGAAACAATAATTTTATTTTCTTCTAATTTAATTGATTGAAATCCTGAAACTATAGATCTTAAACCTGATCCACATACCTGATTTATAATATATGCTGGTTTCGAAACTGGAATACCAGCGTGTATGGATGCTTGTCTTGCTGGATTTTGACCAAGACCTGAAGTTAAAACATGACCCATTATAACTTCATCAATTTGTTCAGACTTTAAATTTGATTTATGGATAACTTCTTTAATTGCCAGTGAACCTAATTTGTCAGCGCTTAAATCTTTTAAAGAACCTTTATATGTTCCAATTGGTGTTCTTAAAGCAGATGTAATTACAACATCTTCTAATTTTTTGCTCATTAATTACTCAACATATTATTTTATAAGTTAAATTACATCAAAAACTTTGATATATGGAAACAATTATTAAATTAGGACCGCTGGCCAAATTGGATAAGGCGCTCGGCTACGAACCGGGAGATTCCAGATTCGAGTTCTGGGCGGTCCACCAAAAAGGAAACTATAATGTTAGATTGGCTTTTAAAAGCATCATTACAAAAATCGGTTATATATTTTTTTATAATTGTTTTAATAATTTTATTAATCCTTACTTATGTATTATAAAAAATTATGAGTGAAGAATTTGAGCAAATAAGTATTAAGCCTGGATTTATGAAACATAATGGAGGTGTTTTATTTAGAACTATATCTGACACTGAGTATGAGTTTAAATCTAGAATTAACGAAAATCACTTAAATGCAGCTGGTATTACACATGGGGGTTATTTGTCAGCATTAATTGATGCTGGCGCAGGAACTGCTGCTCATAGAGCAAGTGGAAATTCACCATGTGTTACAATTTCACTAGATTTAAAATTCATTGGAGCGTCTAAAGTAGGTGATGAAATTACAGGATTTACTAAAATTCTAAAAAAAACAAATACACTTGTATTTTTATTTTGTGAATTGAGATGTAATGATAAAATTATTACTTCTGCATCTGGAGTTTGGAAAATTTTAAAGGTTAAACCCTCAAATTTGGGTCCTGGTGGTTAATTATTTTTTTCTTCTATAATTCAAGTATCCGAAGATAAGTAAAAATATACCTGCTATTGGATAAACAAACAGCTTACTAGGCCTATTTGAATTTTCTATCTTAAGTTCACTTATATAATCACCCATTTCAAAGCCACTTTTTTTAGCTTTTCCATTCCATTTTAAATTATCAACAATAATCTTATTATTTTCTTTTACTAAACTAATTCCATAATTTTCTAAGTTATATTCTTCTTCAAAAGTATTTTTATTAATTACAAATAATTTATATCTTTCACCATATGGGCTAGGTCTGGTAATTTTAAAACGTACTTCTTTTTTTGGATCTAATACAACTAAATCAATATTGTTAATATCTTGGTAATTATATTTCGGGTAAAATTTATTAAGAACAAACTCTGGTGATAGTAATGAAATAGATATTATCAAAAAAATAATTATCTCATACCATTTCAGTTTATTGACAAACCAACCTTGAGTTGCAGATGTAAATACAAGTATTCCTGCTAAAGAAGTTGTTATTACAACTATTGCATGCCAAATATTTTCTATTCCTATTAGTAGAAGCTCATGGTTGAATAAAAAAACGATTGGGAGAATTCCTGTTCTTAAACTGTACCAAAAAGCTTGCAAACCTGTTTTAAGTGGGTCTCCTCCAGAAATAGCCGCAGCTGCGTATGAGGCTAAACCAACTGGAGGAGTAACATCAGCCATTAACCCAAAATAAAAAACAAATAAATGAACAGCTATTAATGGAAAAATAAATCCTGATGCATTACCAACATCTACTAAAACTGTAGCCATTAATGATGCAACAACTACATAATTTGCGGTAGTTGGTAATCCCATTCCTAATAATAGACATAGTATTATTGTTAGAAATAATAATATGGTAACATTATCTTTAGCTATGGACTCTATAACTATAATTAAATTTGTACTTAATCCTGTTGACCCTACAGCTCCAACAATTATTCCTGCTGTAGCTATGGCTATTCCCACACCAACCATGTTTAAAGCACCTTTTTCAAAACCAACTATTGTTTGATTAAACCAAATCTTCAGAGCATCTTTAGAGAAAGAATTTTTTATTAATAAATAAAAGAAATTAACTAAAATTAAAGAGACCGTAGCATAGAAGATCGAATAAGACGCGGTAAACCTTAAGAAAACTAGCATGTAAATTAAAACAAAAATTGGAATTAAAAAATGAAGTCCTGATAAAAATGTTTTTTTTAAATTTGGAACATCTGCATCTTCCATTCCTTTTAAATTTAATTTTAAAGCTTCAAGATGGGATATGTAAAAAAGAGCGATGTAAGAAATTATGGCTGGTAGAAAAGCGTGTTTTACAACTTCAAAATAAGTGACACCAATAAAACTTGCCATTACAAATGCTGCAGCGCCCATAACTGGCGGCATAATCTGACCATTAACAGAAGATGAAACCTCTATTGCACCTGCTTTTTCCTTTGAAAATCCAGTTTTTTTCATAATTGGAATTGTAAAAGTTCCAGTAGTAACAGTATTTGCAATTGAAGATCCTGAGATTAAACCTGTCATTCCAGATCCTAGAATTGCTGCTTTAGCAGGTCCTCCTCTCATTTTTCCAACCATGGCAAAAGCTAAATCTAAAAAATATTTTCCACCTCCTGCCGTTTCTAAAAGAGCACCAAATAATACAAATAAAAAAATGAAATCTACAGAGACTCCTATTGGAATTCCAAATATAGCTTCCTGGTCAAGCCACTGAAAACCAACTAATCTATTAAGAGAAAGTCCACCGTGAGAAATTATTTCGGGAGCATATCTTCCAAAATATGAAAATAATAAGAAACAAATAGCAATTATTACCAATGGTAAACCAATTGCTCTTCTTGTTGCTTCAAGTAAAGTTAAAATACCAAGGCCCCCTATTATTAGCTCAACTGGTAATTTAAAACTATCTCCAACTAGGATATTTAAAAGAACGCCTCCTCGATCAACTAATTGATCATAAAAAAAATAAATATAAAAACATGAAAAAGCTCCTACAAAACTAATTAAGACATCAAATATAGAAATTTTTTTTCCTTTAGAAACTGGATAAATTAAAAATGCTAATGTTAATGCAAAACCTAGATGTATTGCTCTTGCAGGCAATCCTTTAAACATTCCAAAATTAAAGATAAATGGAAAAGGAGAAGCATACCAAAGCTGAAATAAAGACCAGATAATTGCAATAGATGCAACTATCTTTAAATGTAAACCTGTGAGATTTTTTGTAGGTGATAAATCCTCATTTATTTTATCTTTGACTTTTTCACTAATGCTTTGACTCATAATAAAGATGATACCTCATTATAAAAAAAAGGCCCGATTAAAAATCAGGCCTTTTAATTAAATTAAGATTTTGGATTACATTAATCCAGCTTCTTTATAATATCTTAAGGCACCTTCGTGTAAAGGAGCAGATAAACCGTCAGCAATCATATCTTCTTTTTTAAGTGAAGAAAAAGCTGGATGTTGTTTTTTGAAATCATCAAAGTTTTCAAATACTGCTTTAACTACTAAATAAACAAGATCTGACTCAACCATGTTGCTAGTAACCACTGTAGCTTTCACACCAAAAGTTGTAGCATCTTTTTTCTGACCTGTGTAAGTACCTTTTGGAATTACTGCTTTTGCATAATAATCGGCACCATCAATTAGACCTTGAACTTCAGCTCCAGTTAAATTAATAGGTGACGCTTTAGCAGCACAAGTAGCCGCTTGTTCCATAGCTCCGTTAGGAAATCCTACAGAATAACCAAAAGCATCTATTTTGCCATCACACAAAGCCTTCACTTGTTCAGATGAAGTTAATTCAGTTGTTGATTTGAAGAAACTGTTATCAACACCTTTTGCTTTCATTAACTCTTCCATAGTTCCTCTTTGACCAGAACCAGGATTACCAATATTGACAACTTTTCCTTTTAACCCTGCAAAATCTTTAATTCTTGCTTTTTTTCTTGCCCAGATTTGAAAAGGTTCATTGTGCACTGAAAATACAGCTCTTAAACCCTTATATTGTTTTCCTTCCCATTTGCTTGATCCATTAACAGCATGATACTGCCAATCTGATTGTGCAACACCAAATTGAAATTCACCAGCAGCAATTTGACCAATATTATAGTTTGATCCACCTGTTGAAGGTGCTGTACATCTGTAAGCCTTATCTATACCCTTTTTTCTTCCATGTTCTTTAGCAATTGCAGATTTATGCAACATTTTACAAATTGCATTTCCAGTTTGGAAATAAACCCCAGTAGGTCCACCAGTTCCTATCGTGAAAAACTCTGCTGATTTTGCAACACCAGTTAAAGACAAAGATGCGGCTAATATCAGTAAAGCACTTGATAGAGATGTAATTATTTTTTTCATTTTTTCTCCCTCTATATCGTTGTTTTTATATGCCAATTTTAACAGTAATTTGTAAGATATGTATAGTGAGATTTTATATTGATTCTGACCATTTTTTTAACTTATCAACACCCTCTACAACTTTAGGTGCAAACTCATTAATTTTATCATAATCAATTTTTTCATTGTCTTTAATTCCATCCATAAATTTTTGACCATTAAAGTCTGTAAAACTTAATCTTGCTATCATTTGTTTTTTATCAAATCCAAAATCAGATCCTGGCAATAAAGCAACCCCCGTATCATTCAATATACTGTCACACATCTCTGATGATGAATTAAATCTTTTATTTAAAAACTCTGGCATTAAATAAAATCCCCCTTGTGGTTTATTAATTAAAACTTTATTTGATTTTAAATTTTCATAAACATAATTACCAACCACGCTCAAAATCTTTCTGGATTTATTAATATAATTTGAATGATCATTCTCATACGCTTTTATTGCTGCATATTGAATAGGTGCACTCACGGCCGAAAAAGTTTCACTAGCTAGAACATTAATCATATTCTTAATTTCAATTAATGAGTCTGGCACTAAAAAATAGCCTAATCTCCATCCACCAGCTCCGCACCATTTGCTTAATCCAGTGCTAATAATTGTTTTTTCTGGACAAAAATTAGAAATGGATTGATAAACACCCTCAAAACATAGCTCTGAATATATCTCATCAGACAAAATAATTAGATTATATTTTTTAGCAATACTTGCTATCTCCTCTAAATTATCACAAATTTGACCAGACGGATTATTAGGTGAATTTAAGAATAATAGATAATTTTTTTTTTGGTCTTTCAAAATTATTTCTTCAATTTCTGAAGCTGTTGGAAACCAATTATTCTCTCTTATAGTTTGTAAAATTTGTATTTTGTTTCTGCCTAATATTGCTTGAGGAGCGTATGAAACCCAGCTAGGTGCTGGCAATATAATTTCTCCGTCAAATATAACATGCAATAAAAACATTAATTCTTTTGAACCAGGTCCAATAATTACATTGTCAGATTTATAGTCATAATTTTTTTTTTCTGATGTATATTTTGCAATCGCATTTCTTAATTCAGAAAGTCCTTGCATTGGTAAATATTTATTTTGATGCGCGTTATCTTTAAGCTCTTTAACTATATTTTCAGGAACTTTAAATGGAGATTGTCCAAATCCAAATTTATATATTTTTTTTCCTTGGGCTTCTAATCTTCGAGAAGTTTCGTTTATAAGCAAAGTTGAAGATGGTTTTAAATTTTTGACTAAATTTTTTAGCATTTTTATTTTGTAAATTACTATTACAGAATTAGACTTAATTATGCTAAATTAAAAAAAGTTATTAGCAAAATGAGAACTTTTTACCCTCCGATTCGGTCATGTTTTAGTCTATTTTTGTTCTTTAACACCAACAATATCTGGTAGGTAAAAAAAAAAGTACACCAAAGGTTGAAATGACTAAACACAAAATTACTGCAGTTCTCGGACCAACAAATACTGGAAAAACCCACCTTGCTATTGAAACAATGCTTTCATTTGACTCGGGTATGATTGGCTTTCCATTGAGATTGTTGGCTAGAGAGGTGTACGACAAAGTAATAAAAAAAATCAGTGTAGATAAAGTTGCCTTAATAACAGGTGAAGAAAAAATTATTCCTACCAATGCTAAATACTTCTTATGCACAGTAGAGTCTATGCCAATTGACAAGCATTTAGATTTTGTTGGTGTTGATGAAATTCAAATGTGTGCGGATCATGAAAGAGGTCACATTTTCACTGACAGACTTTTAAACATGAGAGGTGAAAAACTTACAATGCTAATGGGTTCTAATACTATTAAAAATATAATTTCAAAATTAGATGGTGATATTGAATTTATAAATAGAGAAAGATTGTCAAAGTTAACATATGCAGGTCATAAAAAAATTTCAAGAATAAACAGAAAAACAGCAATAATAGCTTTTTCAGCAGAAGAAGTTTACGCGATAGCTGAACTTATTAGAAGACAAAAAGGTGGAGCAGCAATTGTAATGGGCTCATTGAGTCCAAAGACAAGAAATGCTCAAGTAGAACTTTATCAGTCGGGTGATGTCGATTTTTTAGTAGCAACTGATGCTATTGGAATGGGTATTAATATGGATTTAGACTATGTTTTTTTTTCTAATCTTAAAAAATTCGATGGAAAAAAGTTAAGAAAATTAAACTTATCTGAAATAGGTCAAATTGCTGGTAGAGCTGGAAGATATTTAAATGATGGAAGTTTTGGTATAACAGGTGATTGTAAAGAAATTACAGCTGAAGATGTAGAGCTAATAGAAGGCCATAAATTTGAGGAAATAAGAACTTTATTTTGGAGAAACTCTAATTTAAATTTTAACAATCCTCAAAGTTTAATTAAATCTTTAGAGGAAAAACCTCAGATGGGGTGGTTACGTAAAATTCATGAATGCGAGGATGAAAAGGCTCTTAAATATTTTTTAAAAGACAAAAGTCTTATCAATTTAGATTTTGATAAACAATTACTTGGCCTGTTATGGGAATGTTGTCAAATACCTGATTTTGTAAAAAAAACGTATGGCAATCACTATGAAGTGATTGGAAATGTTTTTAAATATTTAAGCACTGGAAAACATCAAATTACAGATGAATTTATGAGGTTACAGCTTATAAAACTTGATAAATTAGAGGGAAATGTAGATTCTTTATCAAATAGAATTGCAAATGTTAGAACTTGGTCTTATGTTTCAAATAAAAATAATTGGACAGAAAATCAAGATTATTGGATCGAAAAAACAAAACATCTAGAAGATAGACTTTCAGACAGACTTCATGAAGAACTTACAAAAACATTCATTGATAAAAGGGCAAGTGTTCTAGCAAGAGGCTTAAAACAAGATATGGAATTCAAAACAGAAATACTTAAAAACAATGATGTAATGATTGATGACCAATTCATAGGTAAAATAAATGGACTTAAATTAGCACTAGATTTAAAAAAGGGTGCCTTAGAAACAGATATTAAATCATTAAAAAAAGCTGCAAGACAAACTATTGGTCCAGAATTAGAAAAAAGAATTCAAATCATTATTGATACAGGATTGATTGAGCTAAATAATGATTTCAAAATTTATTGGAACAATTTTCCAATAGCTAAATTAGCTTCTGGCCATGATTATTTAAATCCAAATTTTGAGTTGATAGTTGATGATATTATTGAACCTTCTCAAAAACAAAAACTTAGCGATTATATTGGTAAATGGATTCAAGATAAAATTAATTTAATTCTTAAAAGCTTGGTTGATCTTAAAAACCTTAAAGATAAAAATTCATCAATAAAGGCTTTAGCATATCAACTTTACGAAAATAATGGTGTGCTAAAAAGAGAACAGGTATCTGAATATCTTAAATCACTTGGTCAGAATGAAAGAAAAATTCTAAGAGACCTCGGTGTAAAATTTGGAAGATATCATGTATTTTTGTATCAATTAATTAAGCCAGATGCAGTATCATTAAGAACATTATTGTGGAAAAATTTTCATCAAAAATATTATAACGTTCAGCCACCTACATTTGGATTAAATTTTTTAAATGACAAAGAACACAGAAATAAAAATTTTATGCTTTTGTGTGGTTTTGAAAAATTTGACAATCTATATGTAAGAATAGATATCTTGGAAAGGCTATTTATGTTAATTATAAATTCACCAAACTCAAAAGAAAATAAAGAAATTAAAATCATACCTGAAATGTTAAATTTATTAGGTTGTAGCAAAGATAATTTTAAAAAACTCTTACAAAAAATGAATTATAAAATCTTTGATAAAAATGACGAAACTTATTTTAAATACAATCCAGTTAAAAAATTTAAAAAGAACTCAACTAGAAAAATCTCAAACGAAAACCCATTTAAAATTTTAAAAAATTTAAATCTAAATTAACTTTTATGTTTTTTAAAAAAGACTCAACTAAAATTGAAAAGAACTTTTTAGTCAAAACATGTGCATTATTAATTCATGCAGCTAAAATTGATGAAAATTATACAAAAAACGAAGAAGAAATTATAAAAAAAACTCTAATAGAATTGGGTGCTAAAGAGGAAACTATTTCTCAAACTATCAAAGATGCTAAATCTATCGAGGAAAATTCAAACCAAATTTTAGATTTTACAAGAGAAGTGAAAAACTTACCCGAAAATGATAAAATTAAAATTGTTGAAGCTTTATGGTCTATTATTTATTCAAATAATGAGGCTGATATCTACGAAACAAATTTAATGAGACGTTTAGCGGGTTTACTTTACATTGACAGTTCAACTATGGGCGATATTAAAGATAAGATCAAAAAAGAAAAATTATAATGACATACATAGTTAACGATAAATGTATTAAGTGCAAATTAACTGATTGCGTTGATGTATGTCCTGTGGATTGCTTTTATGAAGGGAAAAATATGCTTGTAATTAAACCGGATGAGTGTATAGATTGTGGCGTTTGTGAGCCTGAGTGTCCGGTTGATGCCATTAAAGCTGATACTGAACCTGGCAGTGAACAATGGTTAGAAATCAATAAAAAATATTCTGAAATCTGGCCAAATATAAGTGAAAAAAAAGATCCTCCCACGGATCATGAAAATTTTAAGAATGAGCAAAATAAGTACGAAAAATATTTTAAAGAAAATCTTTAAAGCAAAACCTGAAAAAAAAGTGAAAA
>CACJRE010000021.1 GCA_902595745.1 uncultured Pelagibacteraceae bacterium | reverse complement strand
CTATTTTAGAGATTCCCAGTTTTTGTAAATTTGCAAAAAAATTAAATTCTAATGTATCTTTCGTTAGCAGGTTTAACCATCAAAGAAAGTATAACTTGCTATACTCTTCATCAGCACTTCAATATGTTACTAATTGGAAAAAAACAATCATTAAATTTACCAAAACAAATTCAGATTTTATTTTTTTATCAGATACTTTTGTGGGAGATATCCCAACATATATATCATTACAGAATTACTATGGGAGTAAAATTCCTCATTGGTTTATTAATTTTAAGGAGTTTAATGAAATTTTTATGAATAATGGTTATAAGTTAGTAAGTAAAAAAAAAACTATAGCAACTAGACTGGGCAATAAAAAAATTTTACCTATGCAAAATTTGAAAAAAAAATATAGGTTGACTAACACATTCAATCTTTTGTATGAAAAAAAATAATATTGTCGTTACTGGTGGTAAAGGTAGATTTGCATCAATTCTTAAAAAAGAAAAAACAAACTTTAAATTATTTTATCCTAATAAAAGTGAGTTAAATATTTTAGACATTGACAGTATAAAAAAATTTATAAGAAAAACAAAACCTAGATACTTAATTCATTTAGCGGGACTCTCAAGACCAATGGATTTGCATGAGAAAGATATTACCAAAAGTATAGATTTAAATATTATAGGTACAAGCAATATCACAAAGGTGTGTAGTCAATTTAATATAAAATTGATTTATTTTTCAACTAATTTTGTTTACCCAGGAAAAAAGGGCAATTATAAAGAAACGGATCCTGTTTTGCCTTACAATAATTATGCATGGTCTAAATTAGGAGGAGAGTGTGCGGTGCAAATGTACAAAAACTCATTAATATTAAGAGTAAGTATGACGGAATATCCTTTTGTTCATAAGCAAGCATTCTATGATGTAAAAAATAATTTTTTATTTCATAAGGACGTAGCAAGTATCATTTTTAAACTATTAAGAAAAAAAGGAATCATAAATGTTGGTGCAAAAACTAGTACTGTATATAATTTCGCAAAAAAACATAATTTAAATATAAAAAAAATATTTGCAAAAAAAATTTTTGGTAAATTGTATCCTATTAATCAAGACATGAATGTTTCAAAATTAAATAAAATTTTAAAATAAAGTATTATTAACAAAGAACTCTTATGGTACAAGTGAACAGCGGTAAATAATTATTTCGTATAGCTTAAGACATATAAAATTTAATTGAAAAACTTTAAATGAAAAAAAAAATAAAACAATTTTTATATATTTTAGGGAATTATAAAAGTAAATTTATTAAGTCCATATCATTATACATATCATCTTCTGTGATAGATGTGATAGTTTTAGTTTTACTTCCATCTTTGATCTCATCTTTTTTTGGTAGGTCATCAACTATAGATCTTAATTTTTATACGATTGATGTTGACCAAAAAAATGGAATCTTAATTATTGGGAGTATTATTTTACTTTTAACATATTTAAAAAGTTTTTTAAATTATAAGTCTATTTTGAGTATAATTAGATTATCGAGTGAGCTACAAAAAAAAAATAGAAAAAAAATTTTCTCATTTTATAAAAAAATTTATATAAACGATATTTCAAAAAATAATTTAGAAAAGTACCTTAATTATACTTCATATGTTGTTGGTGTTTTTTCAGAAAATGTTCTTTTTAAACTAGTAACATTAATTTCAGAGCTTGTCATAATTTTAATAATTTGCTCTTATTTATTGACTGTAGATCCAATTGTACTTTTTGTGCTGATTTTATTTTTTTCTTCATTATTTATTGGTTATTTTTTTCTTATAAGAAAATTTATTTTTATTGCTGGTAAAAAACAAGCTAGTTCAATGCAAAGATTAGTAGAGGTAATTAATAGTATTTTTAAAGGTTTTAAAGAAATTAAAGTGCTTAAGCTTGATAAATTTTTTGATAAAAAATTTGATTATTCAAATGAAGAGTTTAATAGATACAATGTTAATTATCAAAAATTAATTTTCTTACCAAAATATTTAATTGAGACAGTAATGATCACATTTGTGATCTTGCTATTTTTTTTTATTAAAACTTTTAGTGACACTTCACTATCGGATAATTTAGAATTAATAGGTGTTTTTTTATTTGCTGCATTTAGAATAGCTCCTTTGGCTTACAATATTTTTAGTTCATTTTCTCAAATTTCTTCATCATGGTATTCTGTAGAACAATTATATTTTGAATTTAAAAGAACAAATTTTTTACAAAACAGTGATAAAAGAAAAAGTGATAAAAACTTCTTTAAAAAAAAGAATAGTATTAATAAAATTAGTGATATAAGTCTCAAAAATATTTTTTTCAAATATCAAAATAATAAAAAAAAATATATTTTAAAAAATGTTAACTTAAATTTTTCTTTTGGAACATGTGTGGGTATTAAAGGAATCTCTGGATCAGGAAAGACTACGTTAATTAACATCTTATTAGGATTATTAAGACCTCAAAAAGGAAAAATAATTATTAATAAAAAATTTGAGTCAGATCTCACCAATTTTAATGAGAAAATTAGTTACACACCTCAAGATATTTTTTTAGAAAAAGGATCTATTTTTGAAAATATAATTTTAGGTGAAAAAAGAAATATGGTTAATATAAAAAAAGTTATTGATAGCGCTAGAAATGCACAAATATTGTCTTTTATTAAAACTAAAAGTAATAAAAAGACTCTTGAAATATTAAAAAAAACCAATGTAGAAAACTTATCTGGAGGGCAATTGCAAAGAGTTGCAATTGCTAGAACATTATATTTTGAAAAAGAAGTTTGTGTATTTGATGAATTTACTTCAGCTTTAGATTTTAATTCTGAAGATAAAATTGTAAATCACTTGAACAAAATTAAAAAGAATAAGATAATCGTAATAGTATCGCATAGATCAAATGCTATGAAATATTGCGATAAAATTTATGAAATTAAAAATGGAACATTAAAATAAAAATTAATTTTTTTTAAAAACATAAATATAATAAAGTATAGTAATGCCAATTTTTTTTGCAAATCCCAGATCACAAAATCTAAGAATAAAAAAAAAGATAATGAATGTAATAAGTGAAGTAATATTACAAAAAAATTATATATTAGAAAATCAAAATAAAAAATTTGAAAATAATCTTAAAAGATATTTTAAGATCAAATACGCAGTAGGTGTAAATAGTGGAACAGATGCATTAAAAATTGCCATTAAATCTTTAGGAATTAAAAAAAACTCTGAAATTATAATACCAACATTAACAGCTACTGCAACTGGTTCGGCAGTATTAGAAGCAGGAGCCAAACCTGTTATCATCGATGTGGATGAAACTGGAAATTTAAACTTAGAAATATTAAAAAAAAAAATTAATAAAAAAACACAAGCAATTATAGTAGTTCATTTACATGGAAATTTAGCAAATATTAAAAAAATTAAAAAAATTGCGGGCAATATCCATATAATTGAAGACTGTGCTCAATCATTTGGCTCATCTATAAAAAATAAAAAAGCAGGAACTTTTGGGAAAATTGCTTGTTTTAGTTTTTATCCAACAAAAAATCTTGGTGGCATTGGAGATGGAGGTGCTATAATCACTAATAATAGTTCAATTTATAAAAAGATTATTTCATTGAGGCAGTATGGGTGGGATAAGAAAAGAATTTCAAAAATACCCGGCTACAATAGTAGACTTGACGAAATTCAAGCAGCAATACTCAATTTAAAGATTAAATATATTGATAAAGATAATAACGAAAGAATAAAGATTGCTAAAAGATATATTGAGGCATTCAAAGATATGCCAATTAGTTATCCAAAAATTCTTAATGATTCAAAACATACTTATCATTTATTTGTAATTAAAGTAAAAAATAGAGATAAATTAATTAACTATTTGATCTTAAATAAAATTTATCCTTCAATTCATTATAAATATGCATTACACAATATGCCTTCATTTAAAAAATACAAAAAATCTAATATGTTTCACGCAGATAAATTGACACAAAACATGATAAGTTTACCTCTATATCCTGGTTTAAAGTATAATGAACAAAAAAAAGTAATTAAAGTAATACAAAAATATTTTAAGCAAAATTAAATTAGATAAATGAAAAAAACAATAATCATAACAGGAGGATTGGGCCATATTGGTTCATATTTAATTGAAAATTTTTTGAGAAAAAAAAATAATTTACATTTAATTATAATAGATAACTTGCAATCTCAAAGATATTCATCTTTATTTAATCTTAAATTAAAAGGGAATAAATTTAGTTTTTATGATTTAGATCTTACAAAAGATTCCATTTCAGATGTAGTTAAAAATGCAAATCTTTTAATACATTTGGCTGCTATTACAGATGCAGAAAATAGTGTTGGAAAAGAAAGTCTTTATAAAAAAAATAATTTAAATTGTACAAAAGAAGTAATTAAATTTTGTAAAAAATACAATGTGCCTTTTATATTTCCATCTTCTACAAGTGTTTATGGAAAAATGAAGCATAATGAAATATTATTTGAAGATAATCAAAAAATACTTTATCCCCAATCACCTTATGCAAGAATAAAATTAAAAGAGGAAGAACTTATAAAACAAAATTTTGAGGATATTAGATCTATAATTATTAGACTAGGAACTATAGTCGGAAAATCAAAAGGAATGAGATTTCATACTGCTGTTAATAAATTTTGTTATCAGGCATGTATGAATAAGGAAATAACAGTTTGGAAAAGTGCATATAATCAAGTGAGACCTTATGCAACATTAAATGATTTTTATAGAATAATAGATTTTTTTATTAAAAATGAAAAGTATATAAATAACCAAACATATAATTTAGTAACAAAAAATTTAACTGTAAAACAAATTATTGACATAATAAAAATCAAAAAAAAAATAAATTTAAAATTTGTTAATAGCAAAATAATGAATCAATTAAGTTATAAGGTTTCTAATAAGAAAATTTCTAATTTAGGTTTTAGGCCAATTTATAATATTAAAAGCGAAATATTTGAGACGCTCAAAACGTTTAAATTTCAAAATAAAATCAGATAAAAGCTTTTTTCTTTAGTTTTAAGAATTTTTCATAATCATGGATATAATCATTTTTATAATATTTCTTATCACATAATACAGCTATGTATCCTTTCTTTTTAAAATAAATTCTTACCCATGACATTTTAGGAACTTCTATATATTCACCTGGTTTAAAAAAGTTTATAATTTTTTTATTGCTATTGATAATCTCTATTTCAGTTTTTGAATTAATATTAATGAGTATTTGTTTAGTTTCCTTATGAGCATGATTTCCTCTAATTTTATTCTTATTTCCTTCAATAAAAAAAACTCGTTGAGATAAAAATTTATTTTGCTGATAAAAAAATAATTTTCCACGTGAGTCATTGAAATTTTTTAGTTTATTTTTTTTTAATAAATTCATTATTAATTTCATTAAGATTTGCTATCTCAAAACCTGATCTTTCTTGAATTAGTTTTACAAATTCAGACGCACGAATTAAATCATCAGGAGTTCCGGCATCAAACCAAACTGTTCCTCTACCCAAATCTAAGGTTTCTAGCATATCATTTTTAATTAAATAACTATTTAGATCTGAAATTTCTAACTCTCCTCTGCCCGAAGGTTTGAGATTTTTTGCTATCTCGATACATTTATTTTCATATGTATAAAGTCCAGTAACAATTACGTTGGAAATAAATTGTTTTGGCTTTTCAACAATATCTATAATTTTATCACCATCATATTTAACGACACCAAAATTTTCTGGGTTATTGTTTTTTGTTGTTACAATACAATTTTTTTTTTTCATAAGTTGTTTTATTTGTGCTGATAAAGATTGTCCAAAATAAAAATTATCTCCTAATATTAAAGCAAAATCAGATTTGCCTAAAAATTTTTCAGACTTTAGTAAACCATCTGCAATACCAACAGGTTCATTTTGCGATTGAAAACTAAATTCAACATCTAAATCCATTTGTGATAAAATTTTATCAAATTTCAGAAGCGATTCATCATCGCTGACGATTTGAATTTTTTTTATTCCTCCAATCATTAGAATAGATAAAGGGTAAAAAAACATTGGTTTATTATAAATAGCAAGAAAATGTTTGTTTACTGCTTTGGTCACAGGAAAAAATCTACTTCCAGTACCTCCAGCAAGTAAAATTCCTTTTTTTTCCATAGACATTAATTGTATTGTTAATTATCTTAATTTAAACAAAAGTTAAATAATATTATATTACAATCCTATATTATGAAATATATAATTACAGGCGGTCAAGGTTTTATAGGTATTAACCTCGCAAAATATTTACTTTCAAAAAATCATAAAGTTTTAACAATTGACAAGATGAGTTATGCTTCGAACTCAAATATTTTAAAAAAAAAAAAAAATTTTTTACTTAAAAAAGTAGACATATGTAAAACAAAAGAAATAAAAAAAATTATTTTTAAATTTAGACCTGATTTTATCTTTCATTTAGCAGCAGAGTCACATGTCGATAATTCTATTTTAAATTCTGAACCATTTATTAAGACAAATATTCTTGGAACTTATAGTGTTTTAAAGTCTTTTCATGAATATCAATTAAAATTAAATTCTAAAGCAATATTATTGAATATTTCAACAGATGAAGTTTTTGGATCAATTACTAGAGGAAAGTTTAGAGAAAATAATAGATATTTGCCAAATTCTCCATATTCTGCCTCTAAAGCGTCTGCTGATCATTTAGCGCGTGCTTGGAATAAAACTTTTAAAACAAGAGTGATAACAACTAATTGTTCGAACAATTTTGGCCCTTATCAAAATAAAGAGAAACTTATTCCTAAAATTATAAATAATATTATCAAGGATAAACCTGTTCCAGTTTATGGTAATGGTTTAAATCAAAGAGATTGGATTTACGTGAAAGATCATGCTGAGATATTATATAAATTGAGCAAAAAAGGAAAAATTGGTGAGACCTATAATATAGGAACTAAAAATGTTGTTTCAAACATTAAAATAATAAATGACATTTTAAAAATATATAATCAGAAATTTAAAAAGAAAAAAAAATTAAAAGAAGTAATTGAATATGTTGAAGATAGAAAAGGGCATGATTTTAGATATGCAATAGATAATTCCAAAATTAAAAAACTTTTAAAATTAAATAATAAAAATAATTTTAAAAAAAATTTAATAGAAACTTTTGATTGGTATTTCAAATTACAAATAAAAAATATAAACTAATATTGTAAATTGTGATCAAAGCTGCACCTATAGTTTTATTCTGCTACAATCGCTTAAATCATTTAAAAAAAACTGTAATAAGTCTAAAAAAAAATAAGTTATCAGAATTTTCAGAATTAATAATTTATTCAGATGGACCAAAAAATGATGATGATGAAATAAAAATTAAAACTCTTAGAAAGTATCTAAGAAAAATTAAAGGTTTTAAACAAATTAAAATTATAGAGCAAACTAGAAACAAAGGATTATCAAAAAATATAATAGATGGATTGAATGAAATTTTTTCAAAATATTCATCAGCTATTATTTTAGAGGATGATCTTTTATTAAGTAATAATTTTTTGGATTATATGAATGAAGGCCTTGAATTGTATAAAAATGAGAAAAAAATAATATCAATACATGCTTATTCATACCCAATAAAGATTACAATTGATGATCCTAATTATTTTTTCTTAAAAGGTGCTGATTGCTGGGGTTGGGGAGCTTGGTCAAGATCTTGGAAATTATTCAATAAGAATGGACAGTTATTAAAAAAAAAATTAGTTAAAAAAAAATTGGTAAAACAATTTAATTTTAACAACAGTTTTAATTATATGAAAATGTTAGAAGATCAAATTGGAGGAAAAAATAATTCTTGGGCCATTAGATGGTATGCCTCAGCGTTTTTGAAGAATAAATTAACACTTTATCCAAAAAATTCATTTGTAAAGAATATCGGTGTAGATGGCTCTGGAACTCATGGCACTGAAAGCTTTTCTCGATTTAATAAAAATATTTTCCATAATAAACCTTATAAAAAAATTAAAGATTTAAAATTGGATGTTGAAGAAAATATATTAATGAGAAAAAAATTTGAAAATTATTTTCTTTTATACAAGTCAAAAACACGTATTAGAAATATATTACGGAAATTAAATGCATTTTTTAAAAGAAATTAAAAATCTGGTAAATACAATTTTGCAAAGAAAAATTAAATTAAGTGGAGATTATAAAAGTTGGGAAGAAGCATTAAAACTTAGTAAAGGTTATAGTGATCATAAGATATTTGAAAAAACAAAAAAAAGTTTAGAAAGTGTTTTGTTAAAACAAGCAAAATTTGAAAGAGATTCATTTCTTTTTTACACAGAAAAATATGATGAAACTTTATTATTAATTTTTACAAAGATAAAAAAAAAAATAAAAAGAATTCATCTTTGTGATTTCGGCGGTTCATTAGGATCACTTTATTTTCAACACAGATCTATATTTAAATCTAATTTAATAGATTGGAACGTAGTCGAGCAAAAACATTATGTTAAATATGCGAATAATAAAATTGATATAAAGAATCTTTATTTTTACGACAATTTAAATTTTTTATCAAAAAAGAGAATTAATGTGGTTTTATTTTCAAGCTCACTACAATATCTAAAATATCCATATCAAATTTTAGATAAAATGATTAAAAAAAAAATATCAAAAATTATAATTCACCGTTCTCCATTTATGAAAAACAATGAAATTATAAAAATTCAGTATGTTCCAAAACATATATACGATTCTAGTTATCCTATAAGAATATTAAATATCAACAAAATTTGTAACAAACTAAAGAAAGCTGGATATAAAATAAATTCACAATATAAACTTAATGAAGAGATAGATGGCTATTTTTATGAAACTTTTTACTTTGAAAAGACGATATGAAATTAAACTTTACAACATATTTTGATAAAAATTATTTATCAAAATTTATAAATTTAAAAAGCTCACTAGATCAATTTAATATCGAATATGAATTTTATATACTTTGTTTAGATAATTTTGTCTTAGATTTTTTTAAAAAAAGAAAATTTTCTAATATCAAAATTATATCTTTAGAAGAAGTTGAAAATAAATATGATGAACTTAAATCAATTAAAAATGAAAGAGAAATTATTGAATATTATTTCACACTATCTCCTTTTCTTCCAAGATATATCTTTGAAGAAAAAAAAATAAATCAAGTAGTATATATAGATACAGATTATTATTTCTTTAATAACCCTTCAAAATTTATTCGTGAAAGTTATTACTCTAGTATTGCAATAATACGCCAGCATGCATCTTTAAAATATGGAAAATTTAATGTTGGTCTTCTATTATTTAATTTTAATTATAGCGAAACACATGAAATTATAATCAAATGGTCCAAACAATGTATAAATAAATGTTCAGACAAAGTAACTAATGATTCTTATGCTGATCAAAAGTATTTAGATACTTGGATAAATGAGTTAAAACATATTAGAGTTTACGAACCTGAATATACTTCTCTTGCTCCTTGGGACGCCAATATTTTAATTGAGAAAAATATTAAAAAAATGATATCATTTCATTTTCATGCACTAAAACTAAATGAAAATTATTATGTCACTGGGTTTCATAATTATAGTAAAAAAAATACAAGATTTATTATAAAGAATATTTACGAGCCTTATATCAAAAATTTAAGATTAATAGAGCAAAAGTATAAATTAAAATCAAACTCACTAAGAGATAATAGAAAATTTAAAATTGGTAGATTAATAATATTTTTGAGAAATTTAAAATCAAAACTAAAAAAACTTATTTATTCAGATAGGTATAATTATCCAGTATGATAGTATTAGGTTTAAATTACAGGCATGGAGATGCTTCAGCTTGTATAATTAAAAATGGTAAATTATTATTCGCTGTTGAAGAGGAAAGATTTACAAAAATTAAAAATTGCTCACAATTCCCAATCAATTCAATTAAATTTTGTTTAACATCAAGTAATATTAAAGTTGAGGATATTGATATCATAGCCACTAATTGTAACCCGAGATATAATTTACTAAATAAAATAGTTTTTTTAATTAAAAATATACTTAGAGTGAATTTATTTAAATATACTTTTAACTCCATGCACAAAAATAATTATTTGAAGCATCAGATAAAATTATTTTTTGGAAATAATTTTTCAGGCAAAATTTTAAATGTATCCCATCATTTATCACATGCATTATCAACATTATTTTTTTTAGATAATAATTCAAATTCTCTAGTTTTTTCATTTGATGGATCAGGAGATTTTTCAACAATTGAATCTTTTTTGGTGAATCAAAACAAATTTGATTTAATAGATAAAAATGTATTTCCACATTCTTTAGGTTTTTATTATATGGCATTTACACAATATTTAGGTTTTCTTAACTTTGGAGATGAGTATAAAGTGATGGGTTTATCAGCTTACGGAAAGCCTATTTATGCTGATATAATAAAAAAGAATATAATAGAGAGCGAATATCCCTTAAAATTAAATTTAAAATATTTTAATATTCCTGAAATTTCTTATCATACACATAGGCCAAAAGTAAATTTGTTGTTTAATAATAATTTTATTAAATTACTAGGCAAACCAAGAAAAGATAATGAAGATAAAGAAATAGCTCAAATCTATAAAGACTATGCTGCGTCAATGCAAAAAGTATTTGAGGATATAGTGTTTAGATATCTTTATGTGTATAAAAAAAAATATAATCCAAAAAAAATTTATATTACCGGTGGATGTGCTTTAAATGGATTACTGGTTGGTAAAATAATTGAGTCAAAACTATTTGAATACGTAAACGTAGGACCTAATCCTGGAGATGCCGGGGGTGCTGTAGGAGCAGCTTTTTATCCATTTGTTAAAAACAATTTAAAAATTCAATCTTCTCATAATTTACCATTTTCTGGACCTAATTACTCTAATAAGTCTATCCAAAAAAATTTAATTGATCAAATTAGAGATGATAAAAATTTTAAAATAAGCTTATGTGAAGATGATAACAAATTAAGTATTGATACTGCAAAAAAAATCAAAGATGAAAAGATAATTTTTTGGTTTCAGGATGGGATGGAATGGGGACCACGCGCATTAGGGAATAGAAGTATATTGGCAGACCCAACTCAAGAAAATATAAAAGAAATTCTAAATTCAACAATAAAAAAAAGAGAATTGTTTAGGCCATTTGCTCCGATGGTACTGGAAGATTATGCTAAAGATTATTTTTACATGAATGGTCATAACAGTAAATTTATGAATGTAGTTTTTAAGGCTAGGAATATAACAAAAAAAAAATTTCCATGTGTCGTTCATCATGATGATACATCTCGTGTTCAAACCGTTAACAGAATTGATAATAAAAAAACTTTTGATCTTATAAGTAATTTTTATAAAATTTCAGATAGTCCAATGCTAATCAATACCTCTTTAAATATTCAAGGTCCAATTGCTATGACCCCCATGGATGCATTTCAATTTTTTAAAGAAAGTAATATAAAAACTTTAATTTTAAATAATTGGATTATTGAAAATAAAAATTAGTTTATATTCACTTTATGGCTTTTTATTATTAAAATGAAAATTGTATAAATTATAATCGAAAAAATAATTATAATGATTGGCTTAATATTTGTTATGATGTTTATGATTATTGGTAAAATACATAAACTTAAAATTATTAATAAAGTTTTATATAATGCAAACTTTTTATCTAAAAGCAAGTGATGCAAGTGATTTCTATCTGAAGAAAAAGGGTTTTTATTTTTAAGTAATCTTAAAATAAAAACTCTTAACATGTCTATTCCAGGTATCATTAAAACAATAAAAATATTTTCAACAGGAAATTTAGAAAAGATTATTTCATTGTTATAATTATTTATTATTAAAAAACCAATAAATGAACCAAGAAGTAATGATCCAGAGTCCCCAAGAAAAATATAATTTTTTAAATTAAATGCTAAGATTAATATTAAGGAAATTATAATAATATAGATAAAATTAGTATTTTGAAATGATATTAGTATCCATGAAAGTATAATAATACTGATTAATATACAAAGACCATTAATGCCATCAATTAAATTAATAGCATTAGAAAGTGACAGTAAACAAATAACAGTAAATAAAATACTGAAATCATCTAAATATACAAATTTGTCAAATGTTGAAAAATAAATTTTTGTTATCTGTAAATTTGGTTCCAAAATAATAAAAATTGAAAAAAATAAAGATAAAAGTGTAAATTTATATTTGTAAGATAGTTTTAAGATGTCATCAATTAATCCTAATAAAAAACATAATGATGATGAAATAAATATTATTAAATTTACTTTATTATATTGATCAAATAAAAACATAAAAACATTTAATAAAATTAAAGTTGTAAAAATCATCATTCCACCCAGAAGAGGCGTTTGATTCTTATGAAATTTTCTAATTTTATCTGGAATATCAAAAAGTCTAAATTTTTGAGAAATAATTATTCTAAATTTATTAATAAAAAATATCGCTAATAAGTTCATAATTATTAGAGAGATTATTTTCATTGATTTGATTTTTAAGTAAAGTTAAACAACAGTAAGTTTTAATTTGTTTATAATGCAGTATAATAGTCTAATAAATAATTATTTAAATAATATTCTATTATTTATAATATTTTTTTTTCCAGTAGCTATAATTCTGGGTTCTGCAATAATAAATCTTTCAGTAGCTTTAATATGTGTAATTACTTTATTAAGGTTTTTTAAAGATATAAAAAAATATTTAACTAAAAACTCATTACTGATTTATCTTTTTTTTTTGTTTTTATATATATTTGTTAATCAGATATTTAAATTTAATAGCCTCGAACTTTTTTTAAAATCTTTAGCAAATTTTAGATATTTAATTTTTTCATTATGTATATTTATTGTGCTAGAAAATACTTCAAAAAAAAAAATTTTATTTTATTCAAAAATAAATTTGGTTTTAATCTTATTTTTTGGTCTAGATATTATCTACCAGTTTTTTTTTAATGAAAATATATTAGGTTTTAAACCTGGTATGTGTACATTACCAGTGTTAGAATGCACTAGATTTTCAGGACTATTTAATCAAGAATTTATTGCTGGTTCATTCATTTCTCAAATTGGTTTGTTGATGTTATTTTTAAGCTCAGAGATAAAATCAAACAAAAAAAATTCATTTATTATAATTTTTTCCTTATTTATATTTTATATTATTTTAATATCTGGAGAAAGAACTGCCACCTTAATTTTTATAATTACTTTGTTTTTCATTTTATTTTTTAAAAAAAAGTTGTTCATTTTTTTTATAGTGATTTTTTGTTTGCTCAGTACAATATTTATTTTAGCAGCTAAAAATGAGTCAATAAATAAAAGATTTGTTGATGTATATAGTGGTATAAAAATTGTCCCTAAAGGAACATTTATTGAAAAAATAAAAGAAAATCCTTGGAGCTATCATTACCAAGCTGCCATAGAGTTATTCTTAAAAAAACCAATTTCTGGACATGGGATTAAAAGCTTTAGATTAAAATGTTTAGATACAAATATTGATAAAAAAACTTTTGAAAATCCTCATTATTATAAAGATTTCCGCGCATGTTCTACTCATCCTCATAATTATTTTTTAGAATTTTTAGCCGAACAGGGGTTAATTGGTGGGATATTTTATATTGGTTTAATAATCATGATTATTAGTAATATTTATAAAAAAATAAAACATAAAAAAGAAACCTTTTTATGCATAGCAATAGGAAGTTTAATTTTAGCTATAATTTTTCCATTCAAACCTTCTGGATCTTTTCTATCAACCTATAATGCTTCAATACTGTTTTATATCTTTGGTTTTTTTATACACAGTCTAAAAAATACAAAATAAAAATTTAAAATATGTATAAAAAACTTTTATTTCAATTAATTACATTATCTAACTTTTTTTTAAATATTTATATTTTATTTATTCTTTTATCTATTGGTAGATTAGGAATTGCTGGTGAAGGTTTTGTGGTAATTAGTTTAATTAATGTTTTTACTTATGGACTTTCAGCGAATATGAGAAATATTTATTTAGGAAATAAAGACAGTATAAATATCAAAAATATTTTATTTTTAAGAATAAAGACAGGGCTATTCGCACTAGTGTTTTCATCAATAATAGTTTTTTTTTTAATAAGTAAAGAAAATGTTTTATTTCATGTCACTCTAATAAGTTTGACTACAGTTAAT
>CACJRE010000020.1 GCA_902595745.1 uncultured Pelagibacteraceae bacterium | reverse complement strand
TATGAAGAATGGAAACATTAGATGCAGAATGCACGGTGGCTGGAGTAATGGTCAAAAGACTATAGAAGGTAAGATCAAGGCTTATAAAAACTTACCACAATTTAAGAATTTAAATGACGAAGAAATTAGAACTTACATCGCAAATAAGCGATGACATCGAACGAATGTTGATGAATGGTACTCCACTAACTACCATTTGCCAAACCAAAGGTGCGCCAAGCTTATCTAAAGTTTATGACTGGATCAGAACAGATAAGGCGTTTGCTGAAAAGATACTGACTGCTCGTAAGATTGCAGCTCAGACATATCTAGACAAAATGATTGAAGAGCTTGAAAAGGCTGACAACAAAAGCATTGCAGTTACAAGAGAGAAGTTAATTCATTATCGATGGATGGCTAGTAAGCTTGTTGCAATATATGGAGATAAGCAGCAAGTCGAAGTAGATCAGAAGATTGAGATAACCTGGAATAATTCAGAAGATGAGATGAAGAATGTTTCAGAGTTGGGTAGCTGAGGCACGGACATAGCTCTCGCACACGACATGAGGTTCGAATGATTCTAAATTGCAACTATATTGAGCAGATCTAGGATTATTAGTACCGTATCCGTACTTTGTTTTAAATTATGGTTATGTTTCCTGGCTAGAGCGTTAGGCTGACATGCAAAGTCGTTTACCTGACAGAGTAAAAAGTGTTTTTTTTCTAGGACCGACACCACCAAAAAGTGGTCGCGCCTCCTTATACATAAATTACCGATTGATCAAACAGACACAAACAGATGACTAAATATATTAAAGATAAGTTTCGGAATGTAACAGCAATAAGCTTCAAGGCTTATGACAACGATCTAGTAATAAACTTTTCAGGATTTGAAAACGAACAAGACATAGAAGATTTCTGCGAGTTTGTATTTCAAAGAATACACATGAGATCTACCTTTGGAGAAAATCCACCAACCGTACACTAACTATGAAAAACTTTATTAACGAATTAAGATTTAAAATAGAGTGCCTATACATTGATCATCCTTTGCTAATCACTTTTGCAATCGGATTTATATTAGGTGCTGCTATATTTTAATGAAAATCCAAATTCCGTATAAGCCAAGAAATGTTCAGGCTTATATACATCAAGAATTAGATAAGCATCGTTATTCATTGCTTTGTCTGCATAGACGTTGTGGTAAGACCACACTTTGTCTTAACCATTTGATTAAGGCAGCTATGACTAACCAAAATCATAATCCAAGATATGCTTACATTGCACCAACTTATAAACAGGCAAAAAGCATTGCGTTTGATTTTTTAAAATATTACACAAAATCTATTCCTGGAACCAAATACAACGAAAGTGAACTCCGTTGTGATTTTATAAATGGTGCTAGGATTTCTTTACTATCTTCTGAAAATCCAGATAGCATTAGAGGAATATATCTTGATGGATGTATTATAGATGAGGCAGCTCAAATAAATCCTTCTTTAATCGATGAGGTCGTTACTCCAGCTTTAAGTGACAGGCGCGGTTTTATGGTTATGTGTGGAACACCAAAAGGAATGAACAATATATTTTATGACTACTACAATAAAGCTCAAGCGGATGATAAATGGTTTTTATATAAAGCTAAAGCTTCTCAAACAAAAATTGTTGACCAAGAAGAATTAGATGCAGCTCTGTCCGTTATGGGTAAAGCTAAGTATGATCAAGAATTTGAGTGTAGCTTCATTGGAAATATCAGCGGCTCCATATTTGGAGATATTGTCCAGGAGATAGACGACAAAGGTCAAATTGGATCTGTTCCTTATGATCCAGCTTATCCAGTATCAACTGCAATAGATCTCGGTTTTAATGATGCAACATCAATAATATTCTTTCAAAAGGTTAATCACTCTATCCATTTGATAGACTATTACGAAAACAACAACCAGGCGCTGCCACATTACGTTCAAGTTTTAAAAGAAAAACCGTATGTGTATGAAACTCATTATGCACCGCATGACCTGGATCAAACAGAGTTCTCTACTGGTAAAACAAGAAGAGAAGTTTTTTATCAACTTGGAATAAAATTTAGGACTGCACCGCGAATACTTTTAGAAGATGGTATTCATGCAGTAAAAATGATTTTACCTAGATGTAGGATCGATAGCGATAACTGTAAGAAACTTCTTATAGCGCTTAGACATTATCATAGAAAATATAGTGATAAGGATCGAACTTTTAAATCAAAACCAGTCCACGATTTCAGCTCACATCCGATGGATGCCTTGAGATGTTTAGCAACAGGAATGGATGAAACTAAAATATACAACAACAAACACTTACAGCAAAAAGCTGAGAGTAATTACGAGGTACTGTAACTATGCCAATGGTTAATGGAAAAAAATATCCTTACACAAAAAAAGGAAAAGCAGCAGCTAAGAAAGCTAAAAACAAAAAATACAAAAAGAAGAGATAATTATGGGCGGACTATTAAGAAGACCAAAAATGCCAACTCCTCCACCTATTGAAATGCCAAAGGTAGAAGATGTACCTGAAGTAGATGATGAAGAGTTGAAAATGGAAGAAGAAAAAAAATTAAAAGATTTAGAGAAAAAAAGAAAAGGTAGAAGATCTACTATCTTAACTGGAACTGGTCTTAACGAAATTGATGAAGAAAACATAGATCAAAAAACCTTATTAGGAGGATAGTCATGGGCGGACCAAGTAATAATAATTCTGGTGGAAACACAGGAGCTGATCAAGGATTTTTTAATTCTGAACAAGAGAGAAAAAGAAAACAGAATAAAAAAAATAGAGAAGAAGCAGCAAGAATGGAAAGAGAAAATAGAGATGGCAGCAATCGAAAATCTGAAGAGCAGCCAAAAGTAAAATCTTTAAAATTTTTTTCGTAATTAACATCTTCATTAAAACCTTCTAAGGCTAATTCTAAATTACTTCCTCTTTTATGCTTATTGTATTTCTTAACTAAATCTATTGATAAACTGTCTGTAATAGATTGAGCTTCGTTAAGATCTTCTTCTTTTTTTTGTGCAGCATAAAGATTTGTCAGACCATCTGAAAATGCTTTGAAGCCTTGAGCTTGTTGATTAGCAAGTGATAAAGGTATTGCTAAAGCTGATGTTCTTGGAACATTACCAGTATTAACTTGTCCTTGAACTTGTTGTACTTTTAAGATTGCCATTATTAAATTACTCCAATTTTATTAGCATCACTTAACAACGATCCAATAGCTGCAAACTTTTGCGCTCTTGCAGTCATCTTTCCAGAAAACTCTTGTCCTTGAGCTTTCGCCTCTAACAATACTGATTGATTAAGTTGATCGTTATAATCCATCTCAGAATTATAATCAGCGATAATAACATTGAATGCTGAATTAACATTATTTTCTAACATTACATCGTAAGGAGTTGTATCTTCTCTAAACTCTACACCGCTTCTTAAAACATTTACAAATAACTGATCTTTATTTTTTTCTTGGTTTTTTAAAAGTAATGGTAACGTAACATCTTTATAAAATTTTTTATTAACTTCTCCTTTACCTTTAAGATAATCACTTTCCATTCTTGTGACTTTAGCATTGTATGCTGAAATGCTTTTTGCAGATTGTGCTGCAGCGATGTTACCTAATGCGCTCATAGTATTTAGCCATTCTCCAATAGTTAGTTTGATCTAATCCATAAAATTTCATTAGACCTTCTTTTTGTAAACCGAGCCATTCAGCAAACCTAACTCCAGTTAGGAACTCTTCTTTGACCGCAGTTTGTAATCTTATAATTTTGTTATTTGTGCATAGATAATCCAGTCTTTTTCTGATTAGCGATGCAGCTTTAATTTTGTAATCGTAAATATGTTTTGAAGATAATACCCAACCTTCAGCAACACCTTCCCACATTGGAACTATGCCACCTGATACAATCGGTGTTTCATCTAAAAATAAGGTAAATGATAAACCTGGAATAGCCATATCTAGTCTATTGTTCGTATAACTAGCGTCTATTTCCATGAGTTTACTATTCATACCAAACTCAATAATTTCATCTCCATGCTCCATTTGATATGGAACCACAGTAAATTTAGCCATCGTTTGTAACTAGCGTTGGATATATAGCAAGAATACTAGCTGGTAGCGGTTGATCTTGTTTTATAAAAATAAATCCATCACTATTAAAATCATCATTAAATTCAATTTCCTTGTCACCTTCTAAAAGTGTTTCTACTGGAGCAGATAATTTACTTGATGTAGTTCTAAAAGGTATAGTCTCTAAGTTAGATAAACTTGGACCAACCTTTACGCCAACTGTTTCAAATAATCTTAAAACTACTTTACTAATTCTTTTTGTTTTACCTTGAGAGGTTCCTTCGGCAGCTCCACCTTCTATTCTCATAGTTTGTAAAACACTATCGTAAGATAAACCAACAACTGCTTTTGTAACTGATCGATCTAAAGTTATTGAGCCTGAGCTTACAGTTTTGTTTGCATGGACAGATCCATCCGCTAGGATAGATACAGTCTGACCTTCTAAATGAGAAAGACCACTCAATGATGTTGTAGCGGAGCCACTATAAGTCAAATGACTATCTAAAAATTTAAAATCTGTTGCATCAGTTTCATCAAAATTAAAATCAGAAAAACATTCTACATATCTTTTTGTAGATCCATTAATTGTTCTTTTTACAATACACCAAAGCTCATCTTCATTAAGAACACCTGATATACTAGCAATACTTTCAACAACAGCATTACCAGATCCAAAAGATCCACCTAAAATATGTCTGTGCCAACTAACAACTGCTTCTGATCTTTGATATGTAAGAGCTGCTAACTGTCCATCTTCTCTAACACACCATAGAATATTATCTGGTTCTTGTTGCCATTCCATTTGAACAATACCGCTTTCAGTAACTGCATCATTAAGTATGGTAAGATCTGGTGCAACGTAACTATCACTATCAAAGTTATAAGCTAGTTCTCTAATTTTTCTTTTTGCTTTTTGTAAAAACAATATTGCATTACCAGCAGCAACTGCATCTACATTAGCAGATCCATAAGAACTTTGTTTTTTAATTGTTACATTTGTTGGTGTTATACTTGCGTCAGTACCATCCGCTGATACAGTAAATTCTCCACCTGATGTACCAACTACCAAAGTTCTTTGTGCTTTTAAGTATCGGATAGCATTAACTTGGTTTGATGCGATCGTATAAATCATAGCATCATCTGCATTTGTACCTGTTGTAAAATTTTCGTAATCTCCAGCTTTTGAAAACCAAATAGTTTGTGGATTATTATTTGTTCCAGCAAACGCTAATCTTTGCTCATAAAAACTTACCGAACTTGGTCTGTTGTTAGATCCAGAAATCGGTAGTGATGGAGATCCAGAAAATGATACAGTTGCTAAGGACCAAGAAGTATGTCCAGTTCTACTAAGCTTACGAACGTCATGGTTTGGATGGACCAGGTACATCACGTCAGCAGATTGTGCGAACTTAATATCAAATAGTTCTGCTTCTAAATAAGGTGATGATATTTCATAAGCAGATCCACTAGATAATATCTGTCCTTTATCTTTGAAAAATCTAATATATTGATCGCCAAATTCTAAAATATAAGTTTGAGTAGTTGAGAACTCAAAAGGTATTAATCTTGTTTTTTTTGTACTGTCTTTTACTTCGCTAATAAACTGTGTACCTACTCTTCTTGTGGCTGCTCCTTGAGGATGAACTAAAAAGTTCTCCATTGTACGAGCTGCGGATTGATATTTTTCAAAATCAGTCCTACCAGTAAGTTTATTACCAAATTCTCCAGATACAAAAGATGTTAAAGCTAGTGTTGTTCTCGGCACTATAACCTCGCATCAGTAAATTCGTTACTCTCAATTTTTCCTAAACTGTTTTCTGTTGCATCAATAAATCTAGCTTCTCTTAATCTTTCATCTGCTCTAGCCATATAGTTATTTGCTAGTGTTGCATTGTTAGTGATTGCATAAGCAATGTCTGCTGCTAGTTGATGTGAAATACTTTCTTGTAAATAAGTATCGTATTCGTTTGGATCGGTAATTTTTGCAATATAAACTAAGAATACAGTTCCTTCATTTGTTACAATATTTCTTCCTTCAATTTTATATTCCATTTCAGAAACAATACTGTCTGTTGCACCATTATGAATTTTCAAAACTCTTAAACAATCTGAAGGTAAAGAATAAGCAAAGGAATATTCAACGACTGGTGCTGTACTGTTTTGAGCAAGTTCAACTCTTTTGTGCAAACAGTTCCAAGCATGTGATCTAAATACTCTATCTCTTACTGGTTCATATCTTTGATTAACTAATCTTGCATTCTTACTATCATCTGTGAATGCTGATATTGTTGAAGCTCCTAAAAGATTAAGAGCTGAATTTGCTATATCTACTGCACTTGCCATTATGCTGGTTCTCCTTGTTCTCTACATGAAAATCTAATTGCTAGTTTCTCATCTTCAGAATCTTCTTTATAAAGTTCGTTTAATAAAAAAAGTGATTGTTGGTATCCTTGATTTATACAGCTGTTCCAACTGTCAAATGATCCAGTAATCTTTTGACTGTCACATTTTGTTTCTGCTGTTACATAGCTACATACATATAAAATCAAAAGGTATTTCATTTTAACATTTCCATCTTCGTCTTGCTTGTCTGATCCTTGAGTTTGGATTATTTCTAGTTTTTGCAGAAGATCTTTTCAGTTGTCCTAAAGATCTTGCGCAATATGATTTTCTTCTCTTCGCAGCCTTTGATCCTTTTTTAACTTTACCAGTTACTGCGGTTTTTAATTTTGATCCTGGATTAGCTCTTCGATAAGCTTTCACTCCAGACTTTGTCATTCCAGCACCTTTTTTAGTAGGTCTGTAATTTTTTTTATTTCTTGAAATTGCTCTTGGCATTTTACTATTGCCTGGCGGAGTATTTCATCCGCCAAACAAAATTAGTTATTAGTCAATAACGTAGAACATTTGAAGTTGGATAGTTCCAGTTCCATTAGCACCAGCTAATGTTACAGTTACTGGTAATCCATCTTTATCTGCATCTACTACTGAGTTTTTTCCTAAAGCCATTGTGTCAAGAACAGCAACACTTTGAGCAGATGTTGACGCAGCCGCAGCTTTGTATTCATCCACATCAACAGTTTGCGCAGTTCCGTCTGCTTTTGTGTGAGCAGCATAGCCTACAGAAATTGTAGTTGATGATCCTAAAGCGTCATAACTAACAGCACCAGATAGTAATCTTGCACCATTTGGTATTGTAAACATAGTGATAGTGTCTTGTTCTGCAGATGCTTCGTATTCAGCAAATGCAGCTCTTACTCTACCAGATAGTTCGTTAGTTTTGATCTTCTCAGAAGGAACACTAACAGTTTTCGCATATTGTATCGAATTAGCCATAATATATTACCTCCTAAAATTACGCTTCGTGAGCTTGGATTGTTACAACTTTAGATTCTTCCATCCTAGTAGCGCCTATACTTTGACAGACATAAACTTGATGAGCGTAACCTTTGTCAGCTCTCTCATCAATTCTCGTCATTAAGTCTTGACCGATTGCCATCTTGCATCCGTCCATTGCCCAAACTAGGCAAAGTCTTTTAGATGATGAGATGTCTAGTCTGTTAGACACGATAAAGTTGAAGCCTAAGAATGAATTAACTTCTCCATTCGCTAGAGCTTTTACAGAGTTGAAATCACTAGATGTAACTTCAGTAGTTCCTAACAAATCAGTAATTTGTCTTGGTCCTACTGCTATGTATCTAGAAATACTTGGATCAACAGATGCACTATCTAAAATCTCTTTTGCAGATCTTAGTTTAGCAATAGTTAAACCATCAGTACCGCTTTCAGTTATCTTTTGGCTTGAAGGTAAAACTGTTGATGTACTTCCAGTTTCTCCAGTAAAAGCTGTTCCAGATAACGCAGCTATGATTTCATCATCTTGCGCTCTACCTAATGCGTAAGCAGCAGCAGTAGCGTAAGCTGAAGTTGGATCTACTAACATTCTGATTTTGTCCTGATTATCTATTAGGTCAGAATATTCATAGTCGGAAAGACTAACTCTACGTCTACTTGATGGAGTATCCATTTGTGGGGTATCTGCATGACGAGTTAACCTCTTAACTGCGCTCACCGCTCCGACTTGATCGAAGAAACTATTTTTACCCACAACGGTTTCCACATCAACAGCAGATCTCAATAGAGAGCCTTTTTGTTGTGATAGCATTTGTACATTGTTTGAATACTGCTGTACAAAAGCTGTAGTAATTTGATTTGACATTTGCAAATCTCCTTAGTTGTGTTGGTTAATTTAATCGATTTGATTGCCTCCAGAACTGGAGATCTCTTCTGTAAATTTTAAGACTTCACTTTGTCTTTTTTCTTAACGGTCTTTTCAGATTGTCGTTTAGAATTTTGCATTACCCAGTCATAATAATTATCCGCTATTGGCAGAGGATCTCTACGATCATTTTCTGGACCAAATTCAGTAGCTAGTCTTAGGCATTCTAATCTAACTTCTGTGTCTGTAATTATTTCGCCTGGTTCAAATTTATCATTAGCCATTTAATAACTCTCTTAATTTAAGAACTTCATCAACAGCTTTTCTATGATTTGGATGTGTTTTAATCCAATATGGAGAACCTTCTTCAGTTAGTGAAGAAATCTCTTTTTCTATTTCATTAGCTGTCATGTAAGATGAGCTATCTCCTTTGACTACTTCATCTTCAGATAATTTCTCTGCAAGATTTGAAAAAGCTTTTACTACGTTAAGATTATCTCCTAATCTTGAACCATCAGCTAAATAAGTATTTTCTAAAAAATCATTACCTAGTGTAGATGATGCTAGTCTTTTAGCTTGATCTAATCTCTTAACATACTGAGGACCAAACTCTTTTTTAAGTTCGTTCTCTGTATTAATTCTAGATTTTGCAGCATTTTCTTCAGCCTGGACAGAATTACCTTCGTTTAATTCATTGTAAAACCTAACTAAGCTTTCTGCTTGTTGAGGTAATAATCCAAGTTTATGAGCTTGTTGATTAAAGTTAGATAATAAATCTTTATCTACTTCTCCTTCCTTAAAATTATATTTATAATCTTCAGGTTTTTCTGGAGCGCCAAGTTTATTAAATACTGCTTTCCAATCATCCTCCGTTGCAAATTTATTCGGTACTGGAATTTTATCTGCACCTACTATCTTTTGCGCTGATAGATATGATTTAACAAAGTCGTTCATGTCTTTAAAATTAGATAAAGACTTTTCTCCTTTGTATTCTTCAGGAATTAAATCTTGAAAATTATTTTGTGTTTGCTCTTCAGATAATACTGAAGTTTGCGATTGATCCGTTGTAGTTTCAACTATCGGATCAGATTGAGCTGGTTGCTCAGTTGTCTGATTGTCCATTAAGTTACTCCTTATGAGGTTTAATCATCGCCTTTATAAAAATCAAAGTTGATCTTTGACCTTCTAGAAAAGCAGTTTCATGACTGTTATCTTTTGAGAACGTAGTCACAAACTCATGACATCTTTTTTCGAGGTCATTCAAAACTCTTTGTCCTTGTTCGGAATTAAAAACAATTTTGTAATCTTCTTTTAATTCTAGTAATTTTTTATTCTGTTCCATTTAGAACTTCTTTAGCTAACGGTGCAGCATTCTTAGCTATTTCACTTTCAGCTAATTGTTGTTGCATCTGCATTTGTTGTTGTTGAGCTTCTTGTCGTTCCATTCTTATTGTTTGTACTTGTTTGTCACTTTTGATCATCCTTGCTGGTAAACCTAAAGTTCTTACTAATTGCTTCACCAAACCGTTTTCATCTAAATAATCTTGAACTGGAGCCATTTGAGATATAGATCCAAAAATTTCTAAACCTCTCATGATGTTTTGTAGCTCTTGTCCTTTTTGAGCTAACGCCATTGGAGATACATATTCGATTTCTATTTCTTGATTAGCAAGGATAGCTGGTGCTTCAGCAAACAATCTATTTCTAAGCATTATAGAAAACACTCTGTTAATCATTGGCTCTAATAATTCACTTTGTATTCTTCCCATTACAGGACCAAGTATTCTCATCTTCTCTTCGTTTCTTTGTAAAACTTCTGTAGCAGTCATTGTTCTATTAGATTGAACTTGCAACTGATCTACATGAAACATTCTAGCGATAGCTTCTCTTCTTTGATTTTCAGCATTCAAAGTTGTAGCTGTATTCTGTCCGATATTTAATGCTTCAATACGATCTCTACTGCCACTTCTATAATAATTTAGACTTCCAGGTGTCATTCTAACTGGAGCTAACATACTATCATCTGGAACTAAGAGTGGAGGATCGATTTGTTTTGCAGCAGCTTTTAATCCATGCTCTACCATTTTATTAAGAACCTTGCAGTCAGCCAATGCTGACATCGCTGGAGATCTTCCATAAATTTCTGTTGAGGACTTTAAATATCTACTTACTACATATGGATTTTCATTAAATCCGCCTACTGAAATTATATGGTCTGTTCCATGCTCAAAGTAAATACTTTGAAACTTCATATTCTTTTTATCTTTTTTAGAAGCATCGTAAGCAAATCTAGGTCTTACAATATGACAAATCTCTACTTCATCAAAAGGCTTGGTTTTATGAGTAGTATTTATCTCTTTAGATAAGTTTTCAGAACCAAACTTTTGCATAGCTTGATCTGCAGTAATTTTGAATTTTCTATAGACGTTATCAATTAAGCCTTTTTTATTTTCTTCAATATAAATTTCTTTGATGTGTCTAGCAGAGAAACGAACGATGTCCTCCTCATCTTCTTCAATCATTAAGCAAGAAGTTCCAAAGCAAATTAAATCATGATAATTTTCGTGTATCTCTTGTTGGAAGTTTGATCTAGCAAAAGCTACATACATTTTATCAATACTATCTTCTAGCCATTCTCTAGCTTCATCATTCTCATTGAGTATTGCTTCCTTAAATCTTAGAGAAAACCATCTATTAGCAGATGATGTAAGCATTCCATGTAATGATGCTGCAAGTAATTCTAAAGAATGAATAGCTGTTGCATCATAAATTTGATTAGATCTTTTATCTCCTCTAGATCTCTCTTTAGTAATCTCAGCTTTTCTAGGTAACATTAGATCTGCTACTTCTTGCCAATGACTTTCCCAGTTAGATCTTTTTTCTTTTAATCTAGATAGATTATTCTTTAGCTCTGCAGCTAGTTTTCTTAGCTCTTGCGATTGCATTTATTTTTTTCTTTTTCTTTTAGCTTTATTCTTTTTACTATTAGGAAAACCAGCTTTCATATTCTTGTAAGCTTTAGCTGAGATAGTGGATTTCTTTTTAGATCTTGAAGTTCCAGCTTTTTTTCTTTTATTTATATTTCTATATAAACTCATTGATTAACCTCCTAATAATGATTTCTTGCTAAGTGTTGGATAACCTTCAACTCCTGTAACAGAAGTTAAGACGGTACTTTTTCTTCCTTTTTTCTTATTCTTTAAAATGATTTCATCTGCAGTCATTTCTTCAGGTTTATTTATTTCTTTATCAGCAACAATCTCATCAGATTTAACATCTGTATTATCCATTTGAGATTTTACTTTTGGCTGCTCTTCAGATTTTCGATTGCTGCCATCTCTATTTTCTCTTTCCATTCTTGCTGCTTCTTCTCTATTTTTTTTATTCTGTTTTCTTTTTCTCTCTTGTTCAGAATTAAAAAATCCTTGATCAGCTCCTGTGTTTCCACCAGAATTATTATTACTTGGTCCGCCCATGACTATCCTCCTAATAAGGTTTTTTGATCTATGTTTTCTTCATCAATTTCGTTAAGACCAGTTCCAGTTAAGATAGTAGATCTTCTACCTTTTCTTTTTTTCTCTAAATCTTTTAATTTTTTTTCTTCTTCCATTTTCAACTCTTCATCATCTACTTCAGGTACATCTTCTACCTTTGGCATTTCAATAGGTGGAGGAGTTGGCATTTTTGGTCTTCTTAATAGTCCGCCCATAATTATCTCTTCTTTTTGTATTTTTTGTTTTTAGCTTTCTTAGCTGCTGCTTTTCCTTTTTTTGTGTAAGGATATTTTTTTCCATTAACCATTGGCATAGTTACAGTACCTCGTAATTACTCTCAGCTTTTTGCTGTAAGTGTTTGTTGTTGTATATTTTAGTTTCATCCATTCCTGTTGCTAAACATCTCAAGGCATCCATCGGATGTGAGCTGAAATCGTGGACTGGTTTTGATTTAAAAGTTCGATCCTTATCACTATATTTTCTATGATAATGTCTAAGCGCTATAAGAAGTTTCTTACAGTTATCGCTATCGATCCTACATCTAGGTAAAATCATTTTTACTGCATGAATACCATCTTCTAAAAGTATTCGCGGTGCAGTCCTAAATTTTATTCCAAGTTGATAAAAAACTTCTCTTCTTGTTTTACCAGTAGAGAACTCTGTTTGATCCAGGTCATGCGGTGCATAATGAGTTTCATACACATACGGTTTTTCTTTTAAAACTTGAACGTAATGTGGCAGCGCCTGGTTGTTGTTTTCGTAATAGTCTATCAAATGGATAGAGTGATTAACCTTTTGAAAGAATATTATTGATGTTGCATCATTAAAACCGAGATCTATTGCAGTTGATACTGGATAAGCTGGATCATAAGGAACAGATCCAATTTGACCTTTGTCGTCTATCTCCTGGACAATATCTCCAAATATGGAGCCGCTGATATTTCCAATGAAGCTACACTCAAATTCTTGATCATACTTAGCTTTACCCATAACGGACAGAGCTGCATCTAATTCTTCTTGGTCAACAATTTTTGTTTGAGAAGCTTTAGCTTTATATAAAAACCATTTATCATCCGCTTGAGCTTTATTGTAGTAGTCATAAAATATATTGTTCATTCCTTTTGGTGTTCCACACATAACCATAAAACCGCGCCTGTCACTTAAAGCTGGAGTAACGACCTCATCGATTAAAGAAGGATTTATTTGAGCTGCCTCATCTATAATACATCCATCAAGATATATTCCTCTAATGCTATCTGGATTTTCAGAAGATAGTAAAGAAATCCTAGCACCATTTATAAAATCACAACGGAGTTCACTTTCGTTGTATTTGGTTCCAGGAATAGATTTTGTGTAATATTTTAAAAAATCAAACGCAATGCTTTTTGCCTGTTTATAAGTTGGTGCAATGTAAGCATATCTTGGATTATGATTTTGGTTAGTCATAGCTGCCTTAATCAAATGGTTAAGACAAAGTGTGGTCTTACCACAACGTCTATGCAGACAAAGCAATGAATAACGATGCTTATCTAATTCTTGATGTATATAAGCCTGAACATTTCTTGGCTTATACGGAATTTGGATTTTCATTAAAATATAGCAGCACCTAATATAAATCCGATTGCAAAAGTGATTAGCAAAGGATGATCAATGTATAGGCACTCTATTTTAAATCTTAATTCGTTAATAAAGTTTTTCATAGTTAGTGTACGGTTGGTGGATTTTCTCCAAAGGTAGATCTCATGTGTATTCTTTGAAATACAAACTCGCAGAAATCTTCTATGTCTTGTTCGTTTTCAAATCCTGAAAAGTTTATTACTAGATCGTTGTCATAAGCCTTGAAGCTTATTGCTGTTACATTCCGAAACTTATCTTTAATATATTTAGTCATCTGTTTGTGTCTGTTTGATCAATCGGTAATTTATGTATAAGGAGGCGCGACCACTTTTTGGTGGTGTCGGTCCTAGAAAAAAAACACTTTTTACTCTGTCAGGTAAACGACTTTGCATGTCAGCCTAACGCTCTAGCCAGGAAACATAACCATAATTTAAAACAAAGTACGGATACGGTACTAATAATCCTAGATCTGCTCAATATAGTTGCAATTTAGAATCATTCGAACCTCATGTCGTGTGCGAGAGCTATGTCCGTGCCTCAGCTACCCAACTCTGAAACATTCTTCATCTCATCTTCTGAATTATTCCAGGTTATCTCAATCTTCTGATCTACTTCGACTTGCTGCTTATCTCCATATATTGCAACAAGCTTACTAGCCATCCATCGATAATGAATTAACTTCTCTCTTGTAACTGCAATGCTTTTGTTGTCAGCCTTTTCAAGCTCTTCAATCATTTTGTCTAGATATGTCTGAGCTGCAATCTTACGAGCAGTCAGTATCTTTTCAGCAAACGCCTTATCTGTTCTGATCCAGTCATAAACTTTAGATAAGCTTGGCGCACCTTTGGTTTGGCAAATGGTAGTTAGTGGAGTACCATTCATCAACATTCGTTCGATGTCATCGCTTATTTGCGATGTAAGTTCTAATTTCTTCGTCATTTAAATTCTTAAATTGTGGTAAGTTTTTATAAGCCTTGATCTTACCTTCTATAGTCTTTTGACCATTACTCCAGCCACCGTGCATTCTGCATCTAATGTTTCCATTCTTCATA
>CACJRE010000019.1 GCA_902595745.1 uncultured Pelagibacteraceae bacterium | reverse complement strand
TAATAATAATTTCCAGGTTGATGATCGTATCTCAAGAAACCTGGGTGAAATAGATGCCAATAGAGTAAGCTTTAGAATAATTGTTACAAATAAAAATAATCAAATATTAGCTTCTAGCAATTCGATAAAACCCTTTTTTATTGGAAAAAAAGAAGAAATCAAAAAAATTAAAAAAAATAGAGAGCTCCCATTATTTGCAACTAAAATCTCTGATGAAATTCAGCATCCTTGGGATGTAGGATTTGAAAATGATAGTGATAGGACAAAAATGATACCTGTAATTTATTTTAATGCAAAACTTGATATTGCCTCTGAATGTGAAACAGATGATAGGTTAACAGTAGTCATTTTTTCTTATGCTTTCAAAGAATTATTAAGAAGATGCTTAATTTTGTCCGATGTTGAAGAGAATAAGCATATTCAAGAGTTTTTAAAGTTTGCTGAAGGCGCAAATTCAAATCTTAAAGTTGAGGATATTCAGCAGCAAATAGCTTCATCATCAGAAAGTGATGAAATTTATTCACAGGATATAGAGCTTTTTATAAATAATGCAGTCGAAAAATATTTAGAGCAATTTCAACTTTTAAAGAAATATGAAAACGCGAGACAAAATTTAAACATACAGAGTGAAGAATAGTGACCAAATTTATTTTAAGGAAATTTAATGAAAAAGGTGAAAAAAAATTTGAAGATTTTTTTGATAGAAAATTAAAAAACAAAAAAACACCAATTCCATTCAAGTTATTAAACGATAGTAATTTAACCGAAAATTTAAGTGAAAAAATAGAGATCGACAATGCCAAAGTATTTAAGTCAGCATATGAATTTGGAAAATATTTGGATTTAAAGTTAAATGATCTTAAAAATATAAGATTTGAAACTGGTATTTTTCACTGGTTAACTTTAGCATTTTTTAATCAATTATTTCCTGGTCCATCAGGAGGCTCTCAAAAAATTAAGTATATTTTAAATAAAAATGCTCCATCAAGCTGGAAAAAACATCTTGTCAGATTGAGATGGGAACTTCATTCGCAATTTAAAGAAAAATCAATTGTTTATCTATCAAAAGAAATTAATAATTGGAGCGATGAAGAAGAGTCTATTTCAGCATCACCAACTTTAATTTCATCAAAAAATATTTTAGATCTATATACAAAATTATATCTAAGGTATGATAAAAATAAATCGCCTAAAATTATTTCTAAAAGAAATATACCTGGAAATCATAGGGAGTTGACAAAAGAACTTTCCATATATCAACTAAATTTTGATATCAATAGAATGAGTGTGGATGATCTCCTAAATTTATTAGGTTCTGATTTTAAAAAATGGGCCAAAATTAAATGACTAATCACTCAAAAAATACTAAACCTGAAAAAGCTATTAGATCTATGCTATATAAGAATGGTTATAGATTTAGAATTCATGAAAAGAAACTACCTGGTAGGCCTGATATTGTTTTAAAAAAGCATAAAACAATAATTAATGTTCATGGCTGCTATTGGCATTATCATGGCTGCGCTCATAGCAATATACCAAAAACAAAAACTCAATATTGGATAGAAAGATTAGAGCTTAATAAGAAAAGAGACTTTTTGAATAAAAGTAAATTAATCCAATTAGGCTGGAAAGTAATTGATGTATGGGAGTGTACTTTGAAAAGAAAGAATATAGATAAAACTTTTAACACTCTGGAGCGTCTCATCATTGCATAAAGATAATTTTTACTACATTTTAAGAGATAGATTAGAATATGTTCAAGAGTATTTGGCAGATACAAATGCTTTTATAAGATCAGTTAAATTTCAAGATAATGTAGAGAAAGAGTTTTTTAGAGATAAAATTTTATTATATTTATTAATCGGTATAATCAATATTCCTTCTGACATTATAAAATCTTATCAATATTTAATAAGTGTGTTCAATTATAAAAGAGCACAAAATGAAATTAATATACTTAGAAAAGAATTATCTAAGTATGAACCACAAAATTATATAGAATAATGTTTAGTTTAATTTGGCAGCTCTTAAGCAGTTTGATTGTTTTTATCATTTTAGGCTTTGGATTATTTTATTTAGTAAAATTATTTTTTGGATTTTAATCTAAAAAATAAAAGATGCCCAAATGGCGGAATAGTTAGACGCGACAAGATTAACTTGTTTTACTAAGGTAAGTATCAGTGCAAATCTGATTTTGGGTACCATAGATGACTATATCTTGCAGAGGGAGATAGTTCCTCCCTCTGTAAAAATTAAAAAAGGAGGTAACAAAATTGAGCAAAAGTAATGTTATTATTTTTTCATATTATTTTATAAAAAAAAGAATTTTAGAGCAGGGCAAAATCTATCAAAATGAAATTGTTGGAGAGTGTTTTGAATGCGAGGGAACTGGACTATCAAAAGAATCAAACTTAGAAGATATTTGTATTAGTTGCAATGGTACCGGTACGTTTTATTACGGAAAAGAAAATATAAATTGAATTTAACCATAAGGAGTATAACGTAAAGAATCATGGATATAGTTTTAGTTGTTTTATTAGTATTATTAGTTGGAATTGCTTCATCAATTCTTTATTTAAATTTGAAATCTAAACCTCAGGAAGATAATGAAAATAAAGAAGCTGAGGAGATAGCTAACTTAAAGAATGAAATACAGAATTTAAAAGATACTCTTAACAATACTATTAATACTTCACTAGGCTCAATGTCGACCTCATTTAATAACCTTTCTACTGGGGTTACTAAAGATATGACAGAGGCTTTAACTAAAGTAGATGAAAAAGTTGGAAATTTTAACCAACAGGTTCAATTATTAAATCAAAGCCAAGAAGGAATTACTAAAATTTTAGCGGGTGTTAAAAAGTATGGAACTCTTGCTGAGTTTAGTTTGGACGCTTTAATCAAGGATTTGTTGCCTGCTTCTCAATTTATGACTAACGTCAAGATGAAGGAAAACACAAGTGAGAATGTTGAATTTGCAATTAAGCTTCAAGGGGATGTTCTAGTTCCAGTGGATAGCCACTTTCCAGTAGAAAAATTTAAAGCAATTACCGATGGTCATGACGCGCAAGATAAAAGAGCTGTAGCAGATGCTAGAGCAAAATTAGCAACTGCTTTTAAAGCAAAAGCTAAAAGTGTTAATGAAAAATATATAGTACCACCAAAAACTACAGATTTTGCAATTGTTTATGCTCCAACTGAAAGTTTATACAAAGAATTAACTGAATACCAAGATCCAAGCACTAAAGAGTTATTAACTCAAGAATTAATGAAAAAACATAAAGTTGTAATCTGTGGACCAAATACTTTATCTGCTTACTTGCAATCTCTTCATATGGGTTTTCAATCACTAAAAGTTCAAAAAGGTGCAACAGAAATTTATAATCACTTAAAAACAATAAGTTCAAGATTTGGAAAACACTTCGATAATATAATTTCTCTTAGAAAAAAATTAGAAGAAGCTATGTCTGTTGTGGATAAGTTTGGAACAGATGCTAGATCAATTACTAGAACTCTTGAAAGCATTAAAGATCCTGAACAACTTGAAAAAGCAGTCCAAACAGAAAATGTAGAAAAATTTGTTGATCGTTCAAAACAAGCAAATAATTAATTTCTTTTTTTCTAAAATAGCTAATATAAGAAATCACATGGAGTGGAATAACAAATATAATTATCCAACATCAACTAGATCAATAGTTGATGGCTCAAGACATTACTCCGTAAATGAAGAACGATTACCTTCTGTGACAACAATTTTAAAAGCAACTGAGTCTGAAGAAAAAAAAGCTTCTCTTCAAGCCTGGAAACAAAGAGTTGGTCAAAAACAAGCTGAAATTATTACTCGTGAGGCAAGTAGCAGGGGTAGTTCTATGCATGAATACTTAGAAAAATTTTTACTGGGTAAATTAAATTTAGATTTACTAGGAGACAATACTAGAGAACGAATGATGGCAGACCAGATTATTGAAAATGGATTAAGAAATAAGCTTGATGAAATTTGGGGATGTGAGGCAACATTATATTACCCAGGAAAATATGCAGGAGCTGCTGACTGTGTTGGTGTTTATGAAAATAAAGAGACTATAATTGATTTTAAACAAAGCAATAAACCAAAAAAAGATGAATGGATCGATGATTATTATCTACAATGTGCAGCATACGCATTGGCACACAATACTGTTTATGGATCAAATATTACGCAGGCTGTTATTTTACTTTGTACGAAAGACAATATGTTCCAAAGGTTTTTAATTGATGGTGATAGATTAAAAGATTATCAAAATAAATTTTTAGAAAAAGTTGAACAATTTTATGCACAAAGGATAGCAAATTGAATTATGTAGTATGGGATATTGAAACAGATTCTGCCCAAACCGATTGGGCAACTATTATTGAAATAGGTGCGATTTTACTTGATGAAAACTTCAAAGAAAAAGAGCGTTTTCAAGCAAGATGCAGACTACCTCAAGACAGAGTTCCAAGCGCGACTGCACTTTGTATTAATAAATCAAATGTAGATTTAATAACAAAGGGCAATTTAAGTCACTACGAAATGTTAACTCAGGTTGAGCAAAAATTTAGACAATGGTCACCTGCAACCTTTTTGGGTTATTCAAGTATTAACTTTGATGATGAAGTCATTAGAAAAGAATTTTTTAAATCTTTAAGAAAACCTTATCTAACAAACACAGAGGGAAACGTCCGTCATGATGCTTTAAATATAGTGAGAGCAGCATTTGCAATTGATGATGATGTTCTAAAAACTGAATTAAATGATAAAGGAAACAAATCAATGAAGCTCGAATCTTTAGCAAGATTAAATGGTTTTGAGTCAGCTGGAGCACACTCTGCTTTATTTGATACTGAGCTTACCGTTAAAGTTTTAGATTTGATTAAACAAAAACAACCAAACCTTTGGCAAGAATATTTAAAAACAAGTAGCAAGGTAATTGTTGAGAATATGATTAAGCAGGAAAAGATATTTACTCTAAATGAATATTTTTATGGAACAAGTCGATTATATTTATGTGCTCCATTACATCCAAATGCTTGTATGCATCCAGTGTATAAATGGGGCCAATCAGTAGATCTTAGAGTTGATATTGAAGCTATTCAAAAATTAAATTACGCAGATTTAAAAAAAGAGATGAAAAAATCTCCTAAGTTTTTAAGAACTATTAGATCGAATAAAGCACCAATAATTTTAGATCAAAGTTTTGGAATGAAAGTTGAACCTTATAGTAAATTGGATCCTAGTCTGATTAAAAAAAGAGCCGAACTCGTTAAAACCAATGAAAAGTTTTCACAGGATATTTGTAATATTTTAAGAGAAGCTGCTGAAGAAAAAATGGAAATTTCTTCCCAAGAAGATATTGAACCAGAAGAGTCTATTTATTCTGGTGGATTTACTTCACCTAAAGATCAAGCGTTATTTCCCAAATTTCATACTGGAGATTGGAAAGAAAAATTTGCTTTATTGGATAAATTTGAAGATGAAAGATTAATTACTTTTGGCTACGGTCTTATATTTAATGAGGCACCTGAAATTTTACCAAAAGAAATTCATAAAAAAATTAAGCGTCGAATTGCTTCAAGAATATTAAGTACCAATAAGGAGAAATGGTGGACAGTTTCAGCTTTTTATTCAGAGTGTGATGAAATTAGAGAGAATGAAGATAAGATGTTTTCTTTCAAAACTGTAGACGAAAAACTTAAATTTTTAGATGGAATTAATGAATATGTGATGAATCTGGAACAAAAGTATTCAGACGCATAATTTAATAAATCAAAAAAATCTATATTTGCCCTTTAAATAATCGATTGAATCAATTATATCAGTAATATGCTCAATGATTTTAAAGACGACGATTTTGATAGTAAAATAAAAAACGAAGATATTTCAGTTATTCAGTTCTCAGCTGCTTGGTGTGGACCATGTAAGGCTCTTGTACCAGTAATGACTAAGCTTTCAGAGGAATATAAAGATAAAGCTGGTTTCTATTATGCAGACATCGAAGATGGTGGAATTAATACTGGAAGTGCCGCAGGAATTAGAGGTGTGCCAACAGTTATTATCTACAAAAAAGGTGTTGAAGTAGATAGAAAAGTTGGTGGGGTTCCCGAAAGCCACATGAAAGAATTTTTAGATAAAAATATCTAATTTAAATTCAATACTTCCCCAGCAAGATAAAGAGATCCGGTAATTAAAATAATATCGTTTTCCTTGACTGGAATTGACTTAATAGCCTCCTCTATACTTTCTTTGTAATCGATATTTTTGAAGCTATTTAGCTTATCTTTTAACTCTTTTCCTTTAATTGAGTTTGGTTGATTAGGAATATCTATAGTAGTCAAGGTTTTAACATCCTTAAAGTAACTCATGTATTCATTATGATCTTTATTGGCCATCATTCCAAGGATGATGTGCTTATTACAATTTAAACTTTCTAAATATTCATTTAATACTTTTGCTCCTAAAGGATTATGTGAACCATCAACAAAAAGCTGATGATTTTTCGTAAGTTCTTTAAGTTTACCTGATTTTATTTCCTGTAACCTTGCAATACTATTTATTTTAGTAATTCCTTGTTGAATGTGTTCATCTTTAATATCAAAATCTTTTATAGTTCTTAGGGTTGCAATAGCTGTTGAGATATTTTCTAATTGAAATTGGCCTTTAACATTTGGCTTTGGTAATTTTATTCCACCTAATTGATCTTCATAATAAAAGAAATCATTTTCTTTCAATGTAAAACTATAATTTTCATTATGAAAAAACTTATTTGAACTGTTATTCGAGATTATTTTTTTTATACTATCAGTAATTTCATTAGAACTTTGTTTTGCAACTATAATATTTGAATTTAAAAGAGTTGAAGTTTTCTCATATATAATTTTTTCAACAGTTTGCTCATTTTCAGGTAGCCAATCTAAATGATCAAGACCAATAGAAGTTACAATGCTGGCGAGATTGGTTTTAAGGATATTTGTTGCGTCAAATCTATGAAATAAGCCAGTTTCTATGAGATTGATATTATCTGGATATTGAGAAGCTTTTAAAAAATAAGCTGCAGTTAATATCTCAAAAAAAGTAATAGGTTCATTGTTATTGGCATTTTCAATTTCTTCAAACAAATTTGCTAACTCCTCATCATTAAGCTCTTCATTATTGAAGACAAATCTTTCATTAATATTTTTGATATGAGGGCTAGTGTAGATATTACATTTGATATTTGCTTCTTTTAAGATTGCAAACATTGCTTGGATGGTTGAGTACTTTCCATTGGTCCCTACAATTGAAATTGCTTTTAGTTTATCTTGAGGGTTTCCTAATCTTTGACAGAGGTTTTGAACACGATCTAAACTAAGATCTATTTCTTTAGGATGCAGCTCTTGTAAGCGACTGACTATCTTCTGAAGTTTCATTTTGCTCAGAACTTATAACAGAATTTTGCTTTAACAATATTGATAATAAAGTTCCTATTTTCGATGCAAGATCTTTACGCTCAACAATTAAATCAACAAAACCCGTTTTTTCCACATACTCACTTTTTTGAAATCCTTCAGGCAATTCTTCTTTAACAGTTCCTTGAATAACTCTTGCTCCTGCAAACGCAATTAATGCACCAGGTTCTGCTATATGAATATCGCCTAACATTGCATAAGAAGCAGTAATTCCACCTGCTGTTGGATCTGTAATGCATACCAAATAAGGTAAACCATTTTTCTTTAATTCATTAATTGCAAGTGTTGTTCTTGTCATTTGAGATAGTGAAATTAAACTTTCCATCATTCTCATTCCGCCCCCAGCACTAATACATAAAAAAGGAGTTCTGTTTTCTATTGCATGTTGAATACCATATAAAAAAGCTTCTCCTTCAGCAGCAGCCATTGAAGCACCTAGAAAATCAAAATCAGATGCAACAGCTGTAATTTTCATGTTATTGATAGTTCCACTTGCAACCATCATTCCACATTCCATACCTGTTTTTTTACGAGCACTTTTTAATCTATCTTTATATGATTTTGAATCTGTCCAATTTAAAGGATCATCCTTTGGAATAGGGGTTTTAAATACCTCGTAATTATTTTTACCAAATAAAATATCAAATCTTTGACTTGGCTTAATTCGGTGATGCTTATTACAATCAGGACAAACCCAAAGATTTGCTTCTAAATCTTTTTTAAGAATGGGACCTCTACAACAACTTGTCCAATCACTTTTTGCAATATCTTCCTTTGAAGCTCGTTCATGAAAAGCAGTTTTAATCTTTTCACCTGCTTTTATTATTTTTGTAATCCAGTTCATTTAATTTTATTTTTTAATCTCTTCACGATATTAGTAACATTTGTGACAGGATTTTGTCTCTTTTTTATAGAGCTTGAAATTTCTTTACAAATTGCACTTCCAACTACCAATCCATCAGCTTTTTTAAGAGATTTTATTGTTTTCTCTGTAATTCCGAATCCAATAACAATATTTTTAGATTTATTTTGATTTTTAATTCTACTGTATCTTTCAAGTATTTTTTTTGGAGAAACCTTTAGCTTTCCTCCCGTAGTTGAAAGCATACTAATATAATAAACCATATCATGTGAGTCTTTAATAATTTTTTTTAGTCGTACAGGAGATGTTGTAGGAGATACGAGTTGAATAAAGTTAACTCCTCTTTTTTTACATTTTGCTGCAAATTTTTTATTCTCAGGATAGGGTAGGTCAACTACTATCAAACCATCAACTTTTACATTTTTACATTTATCTAAAAATTTATTTTCATTGTATTGAAAGATCATATTGTAATAACCCATCAAAATAATTGGCTTAGTTCTTTTTGATTTTTTAAAATCTTTTGCTATTGAAAATACATCATTGATTTTAATCCCATTTTTAATTGCACGGTATGCACTTGTTTGAATTTGGCCACCATCAGCAATTGGAGTGTTATGAGGAAATCCTAGCTCACAAATATCTGCATAATTTGATATTGATTTAAGAATTTCTAATGACTTTTTTTTGGTGTTATCCCCAGCAACCGTATAAGTTAATAGCGCAGGTCTATTTTCACTTTTTGCATTTTGAAATGCTTGATTTAATAATGAGGCCATTATCTCTTACCCAATCTTTCTTTTAAAATATCCCTATCTTTTTTCGCATCCCCACATGAATTCACAATGATGATTGTATCCTTGCTTAACTTGGGTGCGATTTTGATTGCTTCTGCAAAAGCATGGCTAGGCTCTAAACTTGGATTTAAATTTTCATATTTTGTAACCATTACATGTGCATTAAGGGCATCTTCATCTGTTGCATAAGTATACCTTGCTCTTTTAGTATCTTTCAAAAAACAATGAATAGGGCTTACACCTGGATAATCTAATCCTGCACTAATAGACTCTGTATCATTAATTTGTCCCTCATTATTTTGGCAAAGATAAGATGCTGCTCCATGCAAAATACCAATTTTAGCATTTCGACTTAAAGGTGCTGCATGAAGTTTTGATTTTTTAGGCCCACCAGCTTCAACGCCAATTAACTCAATTTGTTTTTTATCATAATCAATAAATTCACTCCAAAAACCATATGCAGAACTTCCTCCTCCAACACAGTTAATTAGTTTAATTTTATTTGGAATTTTTTTAAATTCTGATTTTAATTGTACTTTTAATTCTCTGGAGATTTGTGCTGTACTCCAACCACAGATTTTAACAAATATATTTGGTCCAACAGTGCTTCCAACACACATATGAGTGTTATCACAATTAGATACCCAATATCTCATACATTCACTAACTGCATCTACCAGTGTTTGACTACCTGAGTAAACTGGAACTATTTCAGCTCCATTTTTTCTCATTGCATCACAGTTAGGTTTTTGTCTTTTAATATCTTTTGCTCCCATAAATATTTTACATTTAAGGCCAAATTTTTTAGCAGCCATACTAAGCATTTTTCCTGCGTACCCAGCTCCAGTATCACCAACGATATATTTCTTCCCCATTGCTTTACAAATAAGTGCATGAACAGTGGCATTATATATTTTATGCGCTCCTCCATTAGCCTCGGAGACAACCTTTGCCCAAATCTGAGCACCACCTAAATGATTAGTTAAATTGTCTAATTTTACAAATGAAGTAGGGGTTCCAATATAATTTTTGAAATAATAATCTCTTTTTTTTAAAAATTTTTTATCTTTTCTAAGTTTTTTGAATTCATTTGTTAAATCTTCTACAGGTTTTTTTAAAGTCTCAGGAATAAAGCTTCCTCCAAATTTACCTCCCCAAAAACCGTATTGATCGTGTTGATCAATTAAAGGAATTCCTCTTTTAAGTTTCATTATGTACCTGTTCTACTTTATTTAAAAATATATCTATTTTGGATTTATCTTTTACCCCAGAAGTCTCAAGACCCCCAGATATATCTATAATATCTGCTATTTTTTTATAATTTTCAAGATTATCATTTATTTGAATGTTTCCTGCTATCATTAATGGTTTATTAATCTTTATTTTTTCAATAAGTGCATGATCAAAAGCCATACTTTTTTCATAACCCTTGCTATCAAATAAATAAATATCAGTTACCTCAGAAAATAATTGATATTTTTTAACATCAGTTTCATCATTGATAGTTAATGCAGTAATAATTTTCTTATTATACTTTTGCTTAATTTCTTTCATTTCTTCAGCTGTGCAGTCATAAATTTGATAATAATCAAAAGGAAGGTGTTTAATCTTTTCTAAAATATCTTCATCTGGTTTTACAAGTACTGCTACAAATTTAGATTTTTTTTTATCTAATTTTAATAATTCATTAAGCTTTTCAACTTCAACATATCTTGAACTTTTTTTGTAATTACAAATGAAGCCAATAAATTGAGGTGGATAGGGATGATTGATTATAAAATTAAGGCTATCAAGATCTGAGATCCCACAGATTTTAGAACCCTTGATCATCTATTTAAGTGGTCAATTAATCTTTGAGTATTTTTTTTGATATTTCCTTTAATTAAAGATCTTCCCATTACTATTCCAGAGACTTTATTTTTAAAAGCATCATTTGGGGTCATTACTCTTGATTGATCATTTGCACTATCTCCAGGTAATCTTATTCCAGGGGTGACAATAAATAAGTTTTTATATTTTTTTCTAACCATTTTTGCCTCTTGTGCAGAGCAAACAATACCATCACAACTTGATTTTTTAATCAATCCAGCTTGTTTTAATACTAATTGTTCTACAGATTTTGTGTGTCCTATTTCTTTAAGGGATTTTTTATTAAGGCTTGTTAGAATTGTTACTCCAAGCACTTTTAAATCTTTATTAATTGATTTAGCTTTCTTTTTAATGGCTTTTAACATCTCAAGACCTCCATTTGCATGGACAGTTATATACTTACATTTTTTTAAATCTTTTAAACTATCTAATGCAGATAATGCTGTTTGGGGAATATCGTTAATTTTCAAATCAAGCCAAAAGTCTTTTTTGAAATTTTCTAAAAATTTTCTTCCATTTTTAGAGTAAAAAAATTGTAATCCGAATTTAGGCACAACTTTGAGCTTGTTTGTTTGGGTTTGTTTTATGATTTTTTTTATTTCACTTAAATTAGATGTATCACAAGCAACAAAAATGTTTTTATGTTTCATTGTTTAATTTTTTAAACAAGTCTTTTGACATTTTAAAGTGAATTGTTTTCTTTTCTGGCGTATTTACTTTTTCACCTGTTTTAGGGTTTCTACTAATCCTAGCTTTTTGAACGTTAGTTGAAAAAACTCCAAAACCCCTTAGCTCGACCCGATCGCCTCTCTTAAGAGCACGTTTAATTTCGCTTAAAATTATATTGGTAAATTTTTCAAGGTCTTTCTTTAAAAAATTGGGATAGTTTTCTGAGAGTTGTTTTAAAAGCTTTGATTTTACAATAGCCAATTTAAATCTTCTGTTTACTCTTTATCTTCTTCTTTTTTCTTTAAATCTTCAGAAAGAGATGAGAACGGTAAATTTTTACCTGAACCTTCTGATCCATATTTATCTAGGGCTTCTTTTTTCTCAATTTCTTCTAATAGTTTGATACTTAAAACTACTTTTCTCTTATCCATTTGAATTTCTTTTATAGCAACATCAACTTTTTCACCGCCAGTCCATCTTGATGGTCTTGCATCTGCTGCATTGATAGCAATTTCAGATTTTTTAATTTGAAAATCCATTTCACATTCTTCAGGTCTAACTGTTAAACCTTTATTATCAGTTGAAATTACTTTTACAGTGATAGTTTGATTTTTCTCTTTGTCTTTAAAGTAATCAAAAGGATCTGCTTGAGTTTGTCTCAACCCAACTCTAATTTTTTGTTCTGAAGCTTTTATTTCAAGCACTTTAACTTTAATTTTATCACCTTTTTTATATTTCTCTAACTCTTCTTCACCATTATTTAAATAAGTTAAATCATTGCAGTGTAAAAAAGCATCTACATCTAAGTCCTCAACTTTTACAAATAGCGAGTATTCATTTTTATTTACTATTTCACCTTCAACAATTGTTCCAACTGGATATTTTGTTTCAAATGTTTCAAAAGGATTGTCTTGAGTTAATCTATGTGAGATCGCAACACGTCTTTTATCTTTATCAATTTCAGTGATCACACAATCAATCTCATCTCCAACTTTAAACATCTTTTTTGCTGAAATATTTTTCTTAGTCCAGCTTAGTTCACTTGAGTGAAGTAAAGTTGTAAGTCCTGGTTCTAATTCACAGAAAGCACCAAAGTCCATTAACTTAACTACTTTAACTTTATAAATTTTATTTAATTCATAGTTTTCGATATGTTCAAAAGGATCTGGAGATAGTTGTTTCACAGAACAACCAACTTGTAGTTTTTCTTTATCTACTGTGATGACTTTTAAATCGTGTTTTTCACCAATATTAAAAACTTCATCTGGATGGTTTACTCTAGAATAAGAAATTTCTTGTAAGTGAACTAAAACATCTAATTCACCATTAACATTAAAGAAACATCCAAAAGAACTGTAACCTTTAACTTCTGCTCCCTTGATTATATCTCCAACTTTATATCTCTCGATAATTTTTGCTTTGTCCTCTTTTTTAAATGATGAAATTATTTCTCTTCGAGAAACACAAGCATTTCCTCTTACCTTATCTAATTTTATAAGAGCAAATTTTTGAGGTTCATTCATTAAATGACTAATATCTTTTAACGGCTTGTCGCTAATTTGTGATCCTGGTAAAAACATTAAAGAACCAGTATCGATGTGTTCAACGATACATCCACCTTTACATTTTGATGTAATTTTTCCCATAATTGGTTCATTTTTTTCATAAGCCTCAACAAGCTTATCCCAACCTTTAATTTTTTGAGCTTTGCTAGCAGAAACAAGCACTTCACCATGCTTATCTTCAATTTTTTCTAATAATACCGGAATAGTTTCTCCAACCTTAATTTTTTCTCCAAGACCCATACTTTTAAGTTCGTTAACATCAAGCACTGGCTCACTTTTTAAACCTTCAACAAATAAGAAAACAAACTTTTCAGTAATTTTGTTAATCTTACCTTCTATGATTTTACCTTCTTCAATTTGGATTTTAGAGAGTTGGCTATTTAGTAATTTTTCGAATTCTTGTGATGCTGGATTTGAAAGGTCTTTGTATATTTCCATTAAGTATTAATTTTCCTGTCTATAATTTTTTTTATTTTTAAAAAACACGCTCTTTTAGTAAGTTTCGAAGTATTTAGCAACACTGAATCTTTAGTTTTCTTTAAAGGGGATATTCTTCTATTATAGTCACTTTTATCACGTTTTTGGATACTTTTTAACACTTCTTTGAAGGAAATTTCCTTCTTTAGACTTTTAAGTTCTTTATACCTTCTAAGAGCCCTTGTTTTTACATTTGCTGTAATAAAAAATTTAAAATCAGCATCTGGCACAATATTGTAAGTAATATCTCTTCCATCAAGACAAGATCCTTTATAGTTTTTTGGAGGATTGTAGGCAAAGTTTAATTGAAAAGAATGAACAAGTTTTCTTGTGCTTTTAACTTTTGATATAACTGATGCCTCTGTTCCAACCTCATCTGACAACAAGGCTTTATTTGCAAGATCTTTTACTTTGAGAGTTTTAATTTTAGATTTTATAAATTTTTGATTAAATTTTTTTGGAAATTTAATTTTTAGATAAGCGATCATCCTATAAATTTTTCCAGTGTCTAAATAAAAAAGATTGTAATGTTTTGAAATCGCTTTTGCCAATGTACCAGCTCCAGCAGCAGCTGGAGAGTCGATTGCAATTTTAATAATATTTTTTCTTTTAATCATTATTTTTTTAAATTTTCGATTATTTTAATAAATTTAGGAAAAGAAGTTTTAATAGAGTCTTTGTCATGAATATTCCATGTTCCACCAAAAACAGAGGCTGCTATTACACTTGTCATAAAAACTCGATGATCTTTTAGGTAATCTTTAATAACAATTTTTTTGTTAATACTTAAATTAGGATTACCAAATATCTTTATAGAGTCTTTAGTGGTTATTGTTTTTATTCCCATTTTATTTAAAATTTTTGCACCCCATTTCAATCTGGGGCTTTCTTTTTGATTAAGCTCACCAATATCCCTAAAGTAAGAAACTCCACTAGCTTTAGCAGCAACTAAAAATATAATTAAAAACTCATCAATAGCACCACTATTTAATTTTGGTGGACAATTAATTGCTTTTATTTTTTTTGTACTTGAAATTGAAATATCAGCTA
>CACJRE010000018.1 GCA_902595745.1 uncultured Pelagibacteraceae bacterium | reverse complement strand
TCAGTTTTTTTTTTATTAGAGGATCATTTTTTTTTACAAAGGCAATCGAGTCTTTAGATTGAGAATTTAATAATTTAAATTTAGCATTAATATAATTTTTTAAACTTTTATGTCTTTCTATATGATCAGGGCTAATATTCAGTATTGCGGAGTATTTTGAGGTAAATAACTTGCTATAATCTAATTGATATGATGAGGCTTCAATTACAAAAAAAGTATTTTTATTAATTTTTTTTTCAGATAATACTGGATTTCCAATGTTCCCAATCAATCTACAGTCGTATTTTTGATCTAATAAAACTTCATGTAATATTTTAGCTGTGGTTGATTTTCCATTAGTTCCTGTAATTGTAATACTTTTATTTTTATAAAATGAGTAGAATATATCTAAGTCTGTATAAATTTTAGATTCATTTTTTTTAAGAAATTCAGATAATTTACAATTTAAAATATCAATTCCTGGACTAATAATAATTATATCAAATCTTAATTTATATATTTCTTTATTATTTTTAAGTCTTTGATTGGTTGCATTTTTAAATTTTTTACTTAAATCGTCATCAAATAGATAAACCTTGGCTTTATTATTTAAAAATTTATATGAAGAAAACCCACTTTTTCCTAGACCATAGATTAATATTTTTTTTTTTAAAAAAATATTTTTATTTACAATCATTATCTTAATTTTAAAGTAGCCAGGCCAATCATTGCTAAGATAATTGAAATGATCCAAAATCTAATTACTACTGTTGACTCGGGCCATCCCTTTTTTTCAAAATGATGGTGGATTGGTGCCATTCTAAAAATTCTTCTTCCAGTTAATTTAAATGAAATTACCTGTACCATTACAGAAACAGCCTCAAGCACAAATAGCCCTCCTGTGATTGCTAATACTATTTCATGTTTAGTAATTATTCCAACAGCGCCTAAAGAACCCCCTAGTGCTAAAGAACCTGTATCACCCATAAAAATTTTAGCGGGAGGTGCATTAAACCACAAAAATCCTAAGCATGATCCAATTATTGCTCCACAGAAAATAGAAACCTCACCTGATCCCTCAATATATGGAATTTGCAAATAATCAGAAAAAACAATATTTCCAGTTACATAACTTATAAAAGCAAAGCAACCTGCAACTAAAATTACTGGGACTGTGGCTAATCCATCAAGCCCATCTGTCAAATTAACTGCGTTTGATGAGCCTACTATTACAAATACAGAGAAGGGAATAAAAAACCATCCTAAATTAATTATCAAATTTTTAAAAAATGGAAAATATAAATTAGTAATTTCTTGATAATCAACAAAGTAAACAAATAAACTAATTCCTAATATTGCTAAAAAAATTTGTGATAATATTTTGAATTTTGAGGAAATACCTGACGAATTATTATGTTTTATTTTTTTATAATCATCTAATGCCCCAAGTAAGCCAAATGATATAGCTATATAAATACAAAATAAAACACTTGTATTTGATAGATCTCCCCAACAGAATACAGAAAACAGTAACCCAAATAAGATGATCACTCCACCCATTGTTGGGGTGCCAATTTTTTTTACAATATGATCTTGTGGACCATCATCTCGTATAGGATTAACAATTTTTCTGTTTGAAAAAAAGCTTATAAAAGGTCCTCCAATTAACAAAACTATAGTCAATGAGGTGAATAAGGATAGCCCCGTTCTAAAAGTGATGTATTTAAAAACATTTAAAAATCCAAAAGTATCAACGAAATAAAGTAAGAATTGATAGAGCATTAATTTGAGCCTTTTATATTACTGACAATTTTATTGAGTCCTGTTGCATTTGAAGCCTTAACCATAAGATAATCATTATTATTTAAATCATTTTTAATCAAATCAATAATTTGTGAGTTGTTACTTAATACACTGCCCTTTTTCTTTTTTAAAACTGAATTATATGTAAATAAAACTTCACTACCTTTGACAAATATTTTGTCTATTTTTGTGTCATTGATTATTTTTCCAATAGATTGATGAAGTTTTTTCGAGTGTTTTCCAAGTTCTAGCATATCGCCTAATAATAAATATTTTTTTCCTTTGTGAACTTTCATCTTATCAAAGTTGATAATTGCAGATTTAAGAGATAAAGGGTTAGAATTGTAACTTTCATCTATTAAGTTTAAGATTTTATTATTAATTTTTATCTTGTTGATATCTCCTCTTCCAGCAGGTGTTTTGAAACCTAAAAAAATATTTTTATTTAATTTAGATATATCAAAAAAAATACTCATTACAGACACTGAAGCCAAAATATTAGAAATATTACTTTGAAAATTATTAGAAATATAAAAATAAGTTACTAAATTATTTACACGGATAGTTGCTTTGAACTTATTGGTAATTTTTTTAACACTTATCAACTTTATATTTGCATTATGATTGTTTATGGCAAATGATAAAATTTTAAGTTTCCTTTTTTTAGAAATACTTTTATGTAAATTAAAAAAATTACTATCAGCATTTAAAATAATAAACCCATTTTCTTTTGTATTATTAATTATCTCTGATTTAGCCAAAGCAATTTGCTTTAAATTATTAAAATTTTTAGCATGTGCGTAATTAATATTGGTAATCACACTAATATCTGGTTTTACAACTTTAGAAAGATAATCAATTTCACCTTTTTTATCCATTCCAAGTTCTAAAACTCCATAATTATATTTTTGATCTAAATTAAAAAGACTTAAAGGTACTCCATATTTATTATTGTATGACTTTGGTGAAATACCTACTTTGGATAACTGTTTTAATGAATGGCCTAACAATTCTTTTAATGAAGTTTTTCCACAACTACCTGTTATTGCAATAATTTTTGTTTTTATATTTTCTCTAAATAACTTAGAACTATCTGTCAAAAATTTAAGAGAATCCTTGACTTTAATTTGACGAGCAATATTTATTTTTTTTTCTATTTTATTGACTATAGCAATTGATGCCTTTTTTTTAAAAGCCTCATTAATAAATTTATTACCATCATTTTTTTTTCCTTTAATTGCAAAAAAAATATCATTTTTTTTTATTTCTTTGGAGTTAATTCTGGCTTTATTTAAAAAAATTTTACTAGGTATTTTTTTATTTCTAATAAGCTCATTTAGAATATTTATCTTTAAATTATTTGATAAAGATAAATTTTTAACTTTAATTGCGTTAAGGATAATTTTTTTATCTGAAAAGAAAATTTTTTTTTCACAAATTTCCTGAACTTTTTCATGACCTTTCCCAGCAACAAGTAAAATTTCTCCAGCTTTTAAGTATTTAATTGCATCTGAGATTGCCTTTGCCCTATTTGGAATTTCTATTACTTTTTGTTTTTTAATTCCTTTTTTTATATCTTTTCTTATTTTATTAGGCTGCTCTAATCTTGGATTATCATCAGTAAGATATATTTTATCTGAAAAAAGATCAGCAATTTTACCCATTTTAGCTCTTTTATTTTGATCTCTATTTCCACCACAACCAAACAACAAATTAATTTTATGACCTACAAACTGTTCTTTTAAATTAATAAGAGAAGTTTTTAATGCGTCCGGAGTATGTGCGTAATCTAAAATTACCTTAGCATTATTTTTAATTTTTCCGATAAGTTCAAATCTTCCTTCAACAGGTTTTATTTTTGGTATTATATTAATAATGTCTTTGATATTAATATTACTTTTCAATGAAGCAATGACAGCCATTAATATATTCTTTAATTGAACTTTCCCTATCAAATTTAGTCTAATTTTATGTACTAAATTATTAAATCTTATTTCCAACAATTGGGACTCACCATCATATTGATGAGACAAAAGCTGAAAATTATTCCTTTTGTCTAATAATGTTAAAAGATTTAATTTTTTACTATAAGCTATTTTTTTTATTTTTTTGAATTCAGGTATTTTTTCATCAGTTATTACATTTCCATTTTTTTTTATTAATTCTTTAAATAAATAAAGTTTAGCTTTTAGATAATTATTTATATTTTTATGATAATCTAAGTGATCTTGTGATAAATTTGTAAATATTCCAGTATTAAAAGATAAGCCATCTAATCTATTTTGGTTTAAACCATGACTAGAAGCTTCCATAATAATGTTATTAATATTTTGCTTTTTTAAAATAGTTAAAATTTTACTTAGATAAAGTGGGTCTATAGTAGTATTTGATAAATCCCTCTTATAATACTTTGATTTGACTCCCAAAGTTCCAATTGAAGCAACTTTTTTATTATTCAAATTTAATATTTGATAATAAAAATCTGCAACAGATGATTTTCCATTTGTACCTGTAACTGCAATAATATTATTTGGTATTTTGTTATTAATTTTAAATGATATTTCTGCTAATAACTTTCTAATGTTTTTTGATTGAATAAATAAAATTCCATTTTTAAATCCATTAATTTTTTTTTCAGTTATTATTATTTTAGCACCATTAGAGATTGCAGATGATATAAAGTCATTACCATCAATTTTATTTCCTTTAATAGCGAAAAAAATATTATTTTTTTTTACTTGAAAACTATTAAAAGAAATTCCTGAAAAATAAATTTGACTATATTTTTGTTTAATATTTTTAAAGTAATGTCCGAGAAACATATTTATTTAACCTCTAGATATTTTGTGGCTAAAATAGGCCCAATTTTGTCTATTATTTTTCCAGCTACTTCAACTGAGGTCCATCCTGCTGTGTTGTACAAAGTACCCTTCCAACCTCCTTTTTGATGTCTATATTTATAATAATAATTTTTAGCCTTTTGTGGTGTATCTAACATCACAATAAATACATATTGTGGATTTGATGTTGGGAATATTGAGGCAAATGTATTTATCTTAGCTTCAGAGTAAGAACCTTCTTTTGGTTGGTCTGCAGTTCCAGTTTTACCACCAATTTCGTAATTTAAAACATCAGCAAATTTTGCTGTACCTTCCTCCGTGTTAACAATTTTTCTTAAAATCTTAACAACTTGTTGTGAGACTCCTTCATTAATTAATTTAGTCTTTTTTTTATTATTTTCTCTAGTTTTATTAATTAAACTTGGTTTGATGTCATAACCCCCGTTAGATATAACCGCATAACCTTTAGCTAACTGAAGAATAGTGGTCGCAACTCCATGGCCAAATGAAGCCGTAGCTAATTTGCATTTACCAAAATTATAATCTTTTTGTGGAGCAACCTCGTCAATATCAAAATTAATTGAGTTTAATAAACCTATTTTTTTTAAAAAAGATTTATGTTTTTCTGATCCAACTAGTTGAGCAATTCTAACTGAGCCAATATTACCTGATCTAATTATGATCTGTTCTGCGGTTAAATCAGAGGGAATTTTATCATCATATTCTCTAATTCTATTTTTGTCACAACTAATAGATTTTGGTAAATCTATAAACTCAGTATTTGGTTCTATTAAATTTTCGTTTAAAGCGCTTGCAAAAGTGAATGGTTTGAAAACTGAACCAAACTCATATGTCCCTTTGGTTACTCTATTAATAAAATTTACATCAGTTATATTTTGTCTTTTATTAGGGTTAAAATCAGGCAATGAAATAATTGAGAGTATATTTCCATTATTGACATTCATTAATATAGAAGCACTACCTTTGCTTTTAAAAATTTCTTGATATTTAATAAGTTCTTTTCTTATTAAAAACTGAAGATCTTTATCAACAGTAAGTTTCAAAGAGTTTTTTGAATTTCTAAGAACTTCGTCAAATGATTTTTCTAAACCTGAAATACCATTGTTATCATCATCTATTTGACCAATAATGTGACTAAAAAGATTTTTTTGGGGATAAATTCTTAAAACCTTTTCCTCAGGTTTGATAGACTTGTCACCAAGTTTCATTAATTTTTCATAATTTTCCTCAGAAACTTTTTTTTCTAACCAAAAAAAATTTTTTTTATCAATTTGACTTTTAATTCTATCAAAATCTTTATTTGGAAATATTATATTTAAACTTAATAAAAGTTTTTGTTTATCTATTATTTCCGATGTCTTAATTCCTATATCAATAGATTTAACTGTTTTTGCTAAATAATTTCCATTTATATCGATTATATCAGCTCTATAAAGTTTATTGTCAAATGTAGGTAAAATATCTTTTATTTCTATATTTGATTTTCGTGATCCAAGATGAATTAAGTGAATGGTATAAATTAAATAAATAATAAAAAAGAAGAAGAATATAAATGATACTCTATTGAATTCTATATTTATATTTGTATCTTTTTTTTTATAATCAAATTTATTTTTATAGTCTTCGATAATAATTTTTGGTCTTAATCTACTCATTAATCTTTGATTATTTTTAAATTTTTAATTGTTTTATTTTTGTTGTTGATCGTTAAAACTTTTATATTTTCAATCTTTTTTTGCACTAAATCATTTTCAAAATATAATGATTGGTATTCTAATAATTTATCTGAAGAACTTAGATAATCGAATTCTAATTTGATCTTTTCAAGTTCTGAATTTAAAATTCTAATATTTTCATTTAATGTAAAAATTTTATCTTCATTTTTTTTAGCAGAATTCTTAATTATAGCTGTAGATAAAATTAATGAAAAAATAACAAATACTAAGACAATTTTTTTCACAGTTTATTCCCAAAATTTTCAATCTCAATTAAGTTGCTAAATTGATCTAAAATATCTGTTTTAAAATCATAAAAATCATTTTTTTTAATTGCATATCTGAGTTTTGCTGATCTTGATGATAAGTTTTCAGCTATTTCTTTATCAGAGGGTGTGATTGCTTTTCTTTCATTAAGTTTAAGCAATGTTTCTGGCTGTTCTGGGATAGGAGTATATCTTGATATGCTTTTTTTCTCAGAAAGACTTTTGAAAAAATATTTAACAATTTTATCTTCTAATGAATGAAATGTAACTACAGCTAATATACCATCTTTTTTTAAAACTTTAGTTGCATTAATAAGGCCGATAATTAATTCACTTATTTCTCTATTAACCAAAATTCTTATAGCTTGAAAAACTTTTGTAGCATTGTGAACTTTAAAGTTTTTTTTTCTTTTTGTATTATCTATGATCTCAACAAGTGTTTGAGTGTCTATCTTTTTCTTAGATCTTTCTTTAACAATATTTTTTGCTATATACTTGCTTTCTTTTTCTTCTCCAAAAACCTTAAATATTCTTTCAAGTTCCTTTTCATCTAATTTGTTAATTACATCCTCTGCAGAAAAATTATTCAAGCCCATCTGCATATTCAAATTTCCTTTTGACTCAAATGATAGTCCTTTTTTAGGATCTTTAATTTGAACATAAGAATAACCAAGATCAAATATGATACCTTTTACATTCTCATTTTTAAGTTTAAGATTATTTAATTGACTAAATTTAATGTTTTTGAATAAGAACCTATCTTCAAATTTATTTCTTAATTGATCAGCTTTTTTTTCACTTTCTATATCACGATCTAAAGCAATTACTTTAGTATTTTCAAACTCTAGTATTTTTTTTGAGTACCCACCTTGACCAAAAGTGCAGTCTATAAATGTGCCACCATATTGAGGGGAAATAATGCTAATAATTTCTTTTAGCAGTACTGGATAATGCTTTTGCGCTTCCGGTACTATGGTGGCGTCCATTTATTTCTTTGAAGACCATTAATTTTTTTGTCTTCTTAAGAACGCTGGTATCTCAAGATCATCGTCTTCTTCATCACTTGAGGATAACAATTCATCTGAGCTTGAATTGTCTGTTTCTGAACTAAATAAATCTGGTGCGTCTGAGTCGACACCAAATTCTTTTAAATCATTGGTATTAACTTCTTCTAAACTTTCTTCGGCTATTTGTTCTTGAGGAGTTTCCATAGCTTCTTGGGTAAAGGATTTTTCCATTTCATTTACTGAGCTATCTTCAACAACACTTTCGGTTTCAAAATTATTACTATGCATTACCTCTTCAGTTGAAACATTTGAGCTAAAATTATCTTGATTTTGTTCTTGAACGATCTCATTCTCAAGTTTAAGTGCGTTTGCTCCATGAGAAACTGGATTTGAAGTAGTATTTGAAAAATTAAATGATGCAGATGATCCTATATTTGAAAAATCTGAATAACCTGGATTTCTATTTTGAATACGGTGAACCATATTTATCACTGATTTTGTTTCTGGTTGTTGCCCATCTAAAGAAGTTGCAACAATAGAAACTCTCATTTTTCCATCCAATTCAGCATCGGTAATTGCTCCAATAATTAATTCTGCTTCAGGATCAACTTCAGCTCTAACCTTATTAACTGCTTCATCAACTTCAAAAAGTTTAAGATCTTTTCCACCAGTAATATTTACTAATAATCCTTTTGCACCCTTAAGAGTATAATCATCAATAAGTGGATTACTTACTGCCATCTCTGCTGCTTTAAGTGCTCTACCTTCTCCTTCTGCTTCACCAGTTCCCATCATTGCTTTACCCATTGAAGCCATAACAGTTTCCACATCAGCAAAATCGAGATTGATTAAACCTGGTCTTACCATTAAATCAGTTATACTTTGAACACCATGCATTAAAACATTATTTGAAAGATTAAATGAGTCTTCAAATGTTGTTTGTTCGTTAGCAATTTTAAACAAGTTTTGATTTGGAATTACTATAATTGTATCAACATGTTTTCTTAATTCTTCCAAACCTTGTTGTGCTCTTCTCATTCTTGAGGGGCCTTCGTATAAAAATGGAAGAGTTACAACACCTACAGTTAAAATATTTAATTCTTTTGCAGCTCTAGCGATAACATGTGCAGCACCAGTGCCCGTTCCACCACCCATTCCAGCAGCAATAAAAACCATATTTGCACCTTGCAAAGTGTTTACAATTTCGTTTAATGACTCATCAGCAGCAGCTTGACCAATATCTAGTTTCGCTCCAGCACCTAAACCTTTAGTTAAATTCAATCCAATTTGAATTCTTGTTTTTGCTTTACTTAACTTTAAATCTTGTGCATCAGTATTGACTGCAATAAATTCTACTCCTTGTAGATTGCTTTCAATCATTTCATTAATTGCATTTCCTCCTGCGCCGCCAACTCCCATTACTAAAAGTCGTGGCTGTAGTTCTTTAATCTCTGGTGCTTTAAAGTTAATTGTCATCTGTTATTCCCCTCGTTGTTGTTAAAATGTCTTTCCCATTTAAGGTTTGCTCGGTTAAGATTTGCTTTTTTTCTTGCAGTTACCTTAAATTTTTCAAATGATACTGGTTCCCAAATTTGAAACGTCTGTCCTTGACCAACAAACAACATACTATTTTTAATTTTTGCATGTTTTAATAATTTTGATGAAAGTGAAATTCTTCCTTCACTATCAAATTGTAAATTAGTACTCTCAGCTAAAATAGATGTTGCAAAAAAATCTCTTTTTTCTTCAAAAGGATTTAGTGAGTCTATTGCTGATGAAATTTTTTCAATTCTGTCTTGAGAACATGCTTCTATTGAAGAATTATTAAAAGACGGATAACAAATAACACCATTGTATCCTAAGTTAGATAAATGTGACCTAAAACTAGCAGGCACAGACACTCTTCCTTTTTTGTCTAATTTGTTCTCGTAAGTTGATAAAAACATATATTTTATAATTATAAAATTCCATAATTGGGAATATATGGGAATATATGGGTTATTTAATATACTGTCAAATACTGATTAGTATTGATTTTTGACAAATATTTGTAATTTTTTTTAATAATCAAATCTAAAATGGAGATCAACCTATTGTGGTAGTTTACAAATAATAAAAAGATTAAAAAAAGAACAAAGCTGACTAATTAGTTAGTCAAAATAGGAACATTTGATTAGAATAAAAAGTAATTTTGAAGATTTATGCCAGATAAACTATAAGCCGGGTTCTGTCATTTAAACCTATCATTTGTCTAGGCTTAAGATCACTCTTAAGCTCAAGCAACTAACCCTGATGACTAGCCAAGGATGGCTTTTAGTTTTGCAACAATGTCATCTCTACTTAGTCTTGCTCCCAGTGGGGTTTTCCAGCGTTCATTGTTACCAATAGAACCGGTGTGCTCTTACCACACCTTTTCACCCTTGCCATGTTATGGCGGTTTATTTTCTGTGGCACTATCCCTAGGGTTACCCCCGCCAGGTATTATCTGGCACTGTATCCTTGTGGAGCCCGGACTTTCCTCTTTAAAATATTTTAAAGCGATAAATCATTTATCTGGCAATTAAAGCATATTACTTAAACTAAAAATTTCAAGAAAATTTAATTAAATTTTTTTATGAGATTTTGGCTTATTAATAAACATTCTTTATCAATAATTCCATTAATTAACTCTTGTCTAAACCGTCTTTGAAAAGCTTTAGTTAAAATTTTAGCGTATCTTGTTTTTGAAATTTTAAAATTTTTCGAATATCCAATTTTATATAAATAATTAATAAAATTTTTTTTATCTAATTGTCCTATTTTTTTCATTCTTTCCTCTTTAATTTTTTGATGGTCTAAATCATGCCATATACCAATTTTTTTTTTGGCTAAATGTTTCCACGGGAATTTTTCTCCAGGGTCTATCTTTCTATCTGGAGAAATATCTGAATGTCCTAAAATAAACTTAGATTTAATTTTATATTTTTTTATTAAAAAATTACTTAATCTTACAATTGATTTTATTTGTTTTTTGTTAAAGTTTTTATATTCATAATCATGGCCCTTATTACTAATTTCAATACCAATAGAATATTTGTTTAGAGATTTAAATTTTTTCCAACTAGAAATTCCAGCGTGCCAAGAAATGTATAAATCTGGAACCAAGGTTAATATTTCTCCATTCTTTTTTATAAAATAATGACAGCTTACTTTTGATCCTTTATTTGTTAATTTATTTATTGCATCATTTTCTTTTTTCATTCCTGTGTAATGAAAAATTATAAATTTAATGTTACTTAATTTTCTTTTTTTTGGGTCAAAATTAAGGGAATATTTTATTTTCGTTTTCATAAATATGTAGATGTATAATTTTGACTTTTTATCAACACTTTAAAGACATCTTTTGTAATTAAAAATATTTAATAATTAACCTTAATATAATATAATTAATTTATGTTTAAAAATTTAATTCTTGCAATAATAACTATTTCTTTAGTATCTTTTAATGCCTACGCGGGTTCAGATGGGGAATTGAATTTAAGCAAAGAACAACCTGAAGAAATAAAAGATTGCTTTGAAAAACTTAACAGGGTTACATTTTCATTTAATCAAAAACTTGATAAAACAATAATTAAACCAGTTGCAAAGAGTTATAGAAATTTACCTGATCCAATCCAGAGAGGTGCTGGTAATGCTGTTACAAATTTATCCAATTTAATAACAATACCCAACAATATTTTACAAGGAGACATGCGTACTGCAATTATAAATACTGCTAGACTAGCTTTGAACTCAACTTTAGGAATTTTCGGTACTATTGATGTTGCAAACAAATTAGGTTTTCCAAAATATGAAAAAGAAGATTACGGTCAAACTCTAGGTGCTTGGGGTTTTGGACCTGGTTGTTATTTTGTTCTTCCAGTCTTAGGTCCTTCAACTTTAAGAGATACTGCTGGATCTTTTGTAAATGTTGTAGGTGGAGATCCATGGTATAATGCATCATTTCATGGAAATAATGAATTTTTAAGTGAAGGGTTATACACGGGCTCTAGAATTCTTGGTGGTATTGATTTCAGAGCAAATAATATTGAGTCATTTGATAATCTTGAAAATAATTCTTTAGATTTTTATGCTTCTATTAGAAGTTTATATTTGCAAGATAGAGAAAATAAAATTAAGAATAACCAACAAGGAAACCTAGAAATACTCTATAAAGATGACGATGGTTGGGAAGAATTAGAAAATCAATAAACTCTGAATAATCAATGAATATTAAAAAAATTTTTATCTTACTACTTCTATTAAGTTTAAAGAGTGTTTACGCTAAATCTGTTGAGCCAGATGTATTTGTTCAATCTACAGTAAATAGAGCTTCAGCGATCTTAACTAAAAGCATCTCTAAACAGGATAAAATGAATGAGTTAAAATTGATAGCCAAAGATACCGTTGATATAAAAGGTATTGGACTCTATACGCTAGGATCCTTTAGAAAAAATTTAAGTGAGAGCCAAAAAAATGAGTATTCAAATTTATTTGAGAACTATTTTTTAAAGACATTTTCAAGTAGGCTAAGTGAATATACTAACCCGAAAATCGAAGTCATAGACAAAAAAGTTTTAAATAAGAATTACACCATTGTTAATAGTGTTCTAGTTGGAACGTCTGAAAGACCAGAAGTTAAAATTGACTGGAGAATTTATACAAAAAATCCTAATAATCCATTAATTAGAGATTTAATTATTGAAGGACTCAGCTTAGTGAGAACACAAAAAGAGGAATTTTCATCTATTTTAAGTTCAAATGATGGGGATATTAATTCTCTGTTTAAGGTATTAGAAGAATTTATAGTGAAATAATTATTTTTTGTTTGCTAATTGCTGTAAAAGATAAATTTCTTTATCAGTAAGAGAATTTCTATCCTCTTTTATTAAATCGACTAAAGTAAATAATGCTATCAAATTGACTATTCCTGCGACTCCACTCAAAACAATAAATAAAATTAAACTTGGGTTAACAATTATTAATATAATAAACAAACTAGACCATCCAACAAAAATACCTCTAATAATTGTTCTTTGGCTTATAAGATCTTTAATTTTTATAAATTGAAAAAAAAGCAGAATCATTAAAAGCATTACACCTGCTAGTGCTGCTCTTAGGGATACTAAAACATCCATACCATCACCATAAAGCTCTTTATGAATTAAATAAGCAACAACTGCTTTATATGAAAAATAAAAAAAAATAATTAAAGCTATTAAAGATGAAACTAAATAAGCATATTTGGGCAGTACTTTTATATTGATATTCATTTAAACCTTTAAGGGACATTAAATAAATTTATTAAATTGTTAAATAAAATTATTTATAAACCTTGAGTTGTATTAATAAATTTATGGTGGGCCCGCCAGGACTCGAACCTGGGACCAATACATTATGAGTGTACTGCTCTAACCAACTGAGCTACAGGCCCAAAATTTACTTTTAACTATACCATTTTCACTAGGTTATCAATTATAGATAATTATTTAATGGTGGGCCGTGTTGGTTACGCTCCAACTACCCCTGCAATGTCAATGCAGTACTCTACTATTGAGCTAACGGCCCAGTAAAATTAACTTTCTAAGAAACTTTTTAATTGTTTAGATCTGCTAGGATGTTTTAATTTTCTAAGAGCTTTTGCCTCAATTTGTCTAATTCTTTCTCTAGTAACAGAAAACTGAAGACCAACTTCCTCTAATGTGTGATCAGTGTTCATTCCTACACCAAATCTCATTCTTAAAACTCTTTCTTCTCTTGGTGTCAATGTAGATAAAATTTTAGTCGTCGCTTCTCCTAAATTAGATTTAATTGCTTGTTCCAAAGGTGCTAATGCTTTCGTATCTTCTATAAAATCTCCTAAACTGCTATCTTCCTCGTCACCTACAGGTTTTTCAAGAGAGACAGGTTCTTTTGAAATTTTTAAAACTTTTCTTACTTTATCAAGCGGCATTCTAAGTTTTTGAGCCAATTCTTCTGGTGTTGCTTCTCTTCCAAATTCGCTAAGGATTAATCTTTGAGTTCTTACAATCTTATTGATTGTTTCAATCATATGAACTGGAATTCTTATAGTTCTAGCTTGGTCAGCAATTGATCTCGTAATAGCTTGTCTAATCCACCAAGTAGCATATGTAGAAAATTTATATCCCCTTCTATATTCAAATTTATCAACAGCTTTCATCAAACCAATATTTCCTTCTTGGATTAAATCTAAAAACTGAAGACCTCTATTTGTATATTTTTTAGCAATAGATATTACTAATCTTAAATTGGCTTCAACCATCTCTTTTTTAGCAATTCTAGACTCTTTTTCACCTTTTTGAATTCTGCTAACTAATTTTTTAAAATCTGTTACTGATATCCCCAGCTTATGACTAATTTCAATTAATCTCTCTCTAATGTTTTTAAATTCTTCTTTGTTTTTAGAAAAAAACTGTTTCCAAATTGAATTAGTATCTAAAAATTTTTTCAGATTTGGGTTAATTTCATTACCAACATAAAACTTAATAAATTCATTTCTTGGAATATTATGATCCATTGCAAGTCTTAAAAGATTTCCCTCTAAAGATACAATTTTTTTATTTTCAACATAATGCTTTTGAACCAACTCTTCTAAAACTGAAGGTGATAATTGAAGTGATTTTATGTTTTCTAATATATCATCTACAATCTTTTGATATCCTTTTTCTTTAGCCGGAGAAAAGTTTTGAGAATTTAAAACACAATCTAGCTTTTCTTTTTGGTATTTTAATAATTTTGTGTATTCTTTTGTTAATGTATTTACTGTTTTTAAAACTTTTGGTTTAATTTCAGTTTCCATAGCAGCAAGTGTTGGATTAAAATCGTCATCATCACCATCACCAGAGTTTTCATCTTTATCTGTCTCACCTGCATTTTTTTGCTTTGCACTAGGTCCTGTGGATTCATCTTCCATATAGTTAGTATCAATATCAATAATTTCTCTAACTAAAATTTCATCTTTTTGTAATTGATCATTCCACTCATAAAACTGTTGAGCAGTCATTGGACTTTGTGATAATGCGATCAACATCACATCTTTTCCAGCCTCAATTCTTTTTGCAATTGCAATTTCACCTTCTCTCGAAAGTAATTCTACTCCACCCATTTCACGTAGGTACATTCTAATAGGATCATCGCTTTTCTCCATCGTCTTGCCTTCTTCTTTTGACGATCCTTCTTTTTTTCTTAAGACTTTGAAATCAGATTTTTTTTCTACAAGAGCTACACCTTCATCTAAAATATGTATAAATGCTTGTGATAAATTTTCATCTGAAAGATTCCTTTTTCCAAGAGACTTACTAAGTTCTTCATATGTAATGAAGCCTCTATGGGTTCCACGACCCATCAATCTAGCAAATGATTTAGTAATTATTCTTTCCACAGCAATATAAGTTT
>CACJRE010000017.1 GCA_902595745.1 uncultured Pelagibacteraceae bacterium | reverse complement strand
TTAATCCATTGTCAGCTGTTGATCTTGTAATTGATCACTCGGTTCAAGTGGATCAGTCGGCAAAATCAGATTCTTTTGAAAACAATGTTGATATTGAATTTGAAAGAAATGGAGAAAGATATTCATTTTTAAAATGGGGCCAACAAGCATTTAATAACTTTAGAATAGTTCCTCCTGGAACTGGAATTTGTCATCAGGTAAATTTAGAATATTTATCTAAAGTTGTTTGGTCTGAAGAATTTGAAGGAGACAAATATTTATTTCCCGACACTTTAGTTGGAACCGATAGCCATACTACAATGGTAAATGGTTTATCTGTATTAGGATGGGGTGTTGGAGGTATTGAAGCAGAAGCAGGAATGCTAGGCCAACCGATCTCAATGTTAATTCCTGAGGTAATAGGTTTTGAAATTAAAAATAAAATGCCAGAAGGCACAACTGCAACTGATTTAGTATTAACTGTTGTTAAAATGTTGAGAGACAAAGGAGTAGTTGGAAAATTTGTTGAATTTTATGGTGAAGGATTAAAAAATTTAACTCTTGCTGATAGAGCAACGATTGCAAACATGGCCCCAGAGTATGGAGCTACATGTGGATTTTTTCCAATTGATGATGAAACATTAAAATATTTAAAATTTTCAGGAAGAGATCAACACACTGTAAATGTTGTTGAGCAATATGCAAAAGAACAAGGATTATGGGCAAGTGATAACATTGAATTTACAGACACTATTTCATTAGATATGTCTACTGTAGTTCCAACTATTTCAGGGCCAAAAAGACCTCAAGATAAAGTATTGTTAACTGATGCACCTACTTCATTTAAAAAAGTTTTAGAGGATGCAACTAATAAAAAAGATCACTCAGTTTCAAAAGTATCAAATACAGATTATGAAATTAAAGATGGTTCAATTTTAATTGCTGCAATTACTTCTTGTACTAATACATCCAATCCAAATGTTTTAATTGGAGCTGGACTGCTTGCGAAAAAAGCGGTGGAGTTGGGATTAGAAGTAAAACCTTGGGTAAAAACTTCTTTAGCACCAGGATCACAAGTAGTTACTGACTATTTAGAAAAAGCAGGCTTAAATACTTATTTAGATAAATTAGGCTTTAATTTAGTAGGCTACGGTTGCACAACTTGTATTGGAAATTCTGGTCCGTTGCCTGAAAACATTGTTAATGCAATTCAAAAAGAAAATATTTATGCTGTTTCCGTTTTATCTGGAAATAGAAACTTTGAAGGAAGAATTTCACCTCATATTAAAGCAAATTATCTAGCATCACCTCCATTAGTAGTTGCCTATGCAATCGCAGGTCATATGGAAGTTGATTTATATAAAGACGCTCTTGGTAAAGATAAAGATGGTAATGACGTTTTCCTAAAAGATATTTGGCCATCAAATAAAGAAATTGAAGATACTTTAAAACAATCTTTAAACGCTGAAATGTTTATTCAAAGATATTCAAATGTTTCTGAAGGACCTGCTCAGTGGCAAAAAATTCAAACAGAGCAAAGTAGTATTTATAGTTGGGACGAAGGATCAACTTATGTAAAAAACCTCCTTTCTTTGATAATTTACCTGATGAACCTGAAGGATTTAAAGAAATTAAAGATGCAAGACCTTTATTAATTTTAGGAGATATGGTTACCACAGATCACATTTCACCAGCAGGAAATATTCAGAAAGAAAGCCCAACTGGAGAATACTTTATGCAACACCAAATACTTCCTAAAGATTATAATTCTTATGGATCAAGAAGAGGAAATCATGAAGTAATGATGAGAGGAACTTTTGCAAATATTAGAATTAGAAATGAGATGGCCCCTGGAACGGAGGGTGGATTTACTAAATTATATCCAGAAGAAAAAGTAATGCCTGTTTATGATGCAGTAGTTGAATACAAAAAAAGAGGAACTGATTTAGTTGTTATTGGTGGTAAGGAATATGGAACAGGATCTTCAAGAGACTGGGCTGCAAAAGGTACAAAATTATTAGGAGTTAAAGCGGTAATTGCTGAAAGTTTTGAGCGTATCCACAGATCAAATTTAATAGGAATGGGAATTTTACCTTTACAATTTACTAATGATGTAAATAGAAAAAATTTAAATCTTATTGGATCAGAATTAATTAGCGTTCTAGATGTTGAAAAAGGCATTAATCCATCTGATGAAGTAACAATTGAGATTAAATATGCTTCAGGAGATACCAAAAAAGTTAAAACTTTATGCAGAATTGATACTAAAAATGAATTAGAGTATTATAAAAATGGAGGCATACTCCAATATGTTTTAAGGAATATGATTTAGGATGGATGAAGAAATTTCAATAATCAATAGCAATACAAGAAGTGAAAAAGTAAGAAACTTTTTTGTTAACAATAAAAATAAAATTATCTCAGGAATAGTAATTTTAGTTGTTGTGCTAGTGGGTGCATATAGTTTTGAAAAATATCAAAATAATAAAAAAAAGGAAATTTCAAATAAATTTAATTCAACTACTATCTCTTATTCTGAAAAGACAAAAGATTTAACAGCAAAAAAATTAGTTGAAATTATTAATGAACAAGACCCAACTTACTCTCCTCTAGCTTTATACTTTATCATTGATAATCAATTGATTTCTAATGATAGTGAGATCAATAGTTATTTTGATGTATTGATTGACGAAATATCTATGGACAAGGAAATTAAAAACTTAGTTATTTATAAAAAAGCTTTATTTAACGCTGACACAGCTCCAGAAAGTGAACTACTAAACATGTTAAATCCATTGATTAAATCTGAAAGTGTTTGGAAATCACATGCTTTATATCTAATGGCTGAGTATTTTTATTCTAAAGATCAAAAACAAAAATCTAAGGAATTCTTCAATCAAATAGTCAGTTTAGAAAGCTCTAATTCAGATATAAAGTTACAGGCTGAGAAAAGATTGAATAGAGATTTGAGTGACTAGGTTATTTTTATTAATTCTTACATTATTTTTAGTATCTAACTGCTCGGTAAAAGAGAATTTAGGTATATGGAATAAAAAAGAGGAAAACTTAGAAAATCAGAAAAAAGTAAAAAAACTTTTTTCTGAGGATAAAAAAATAATCACAGAATTTAATCCTGAATTAAAATTAGATATTTCAAAGCTACAATTCAAAGAAAATATTGTTGATAATCAAAACAACTTTGGCGCACAAAACTACACAGGTTTTAACGAAAAAATTAATTCGTTTAAGTTTTCAACGATAAAAGATACCAACCAATTAAATTACAAACCTGTTTTTTTAGAGGATGGTCTTATATTTTTTGACAATAAAGGGACCATAATTAGATATGATTTGAATGGTAAGGTTATTTGGAAAAAAAATATTTATTCAAAACCAGAAAAAAAATTAAATCCAAAATTATTTTTTGCACTGAAGGGAGATAATTTATTAGTCGCTGATAATCTTGCTAAATATTATTCGATTAATATTAAATTTGGCGAGTTGAATTGGTCAAAGAATAATATGCATCCATTTAATTCTGAAATTAAAATAACTGGTAATATGCTATTTGCAGTTGATTATCAAAATACTCTAAGGTCCTTTAATTTAAGTGACGGGTCTGAATTATGGAATTTTCAAACAGAAAACGTTTTTACAATATCAGATACAAGAAATTCTCTTATCATTATTGATAATTTAATAATTTTTAATAATTCAGTGGGAGATATTACAGCAGTTGATGCGGTAACAGGCATGATTGCTTGGCAACTACCTACTCAAAGTACTAATATTATATACGACTCTTATAAGTTTAAAAATTCAAAATTAGTCTCAGATAAAAGATCAATCTTTTTTTCAAACAACAAAGATGAATTTTATTCAATTGATGTCAAAACAGGTATTACTAATTGGATAAATGAAATTAATTCAAATGTAACTCCAATTTTAATTGGTAATTTGATTTTTACCGTGTCAAATGATGGTTATTTATACGTAATAGAAAAAAACAATGGAAATATTATCCGAATTACAGATCTTTATAAAAACTATAAAGAGAGTAAAAGAGCAGATATTAAACCTATTGGTTTTGTAATTGGATCTAGAAATTTATATTTAACTAATAGTGATGGCAATATGATTGTTATCGATTTAGTAACTGGAACTTCAATTTATAATGTTAAAGTTGCTTACAATTTTATTTCAGAGCCATTTATCTTTAATGAAAATTTATTTATAATTCGAAAAGGATCTATCATTCAATATAACTAAAAATGTTCTTAAAATTTTTAGATAAAATTGGTAGAAAAAAGGTTGTACTTGATAGAGGTCCTTCACATCCAAGATATGATGAAGCTAAACCTTGGATGAATAGATACTATGTGCTCTTTAGATATAGGCCCAAATGGTTTCCATTTAATATTCTAATTCATGAAATGTTAGCTGATGATCATGGCGAGGGAGTTCATAATCACTTATGTCCTTATATCACAATAATTTTAAGAGGTGGATATTGGGAGACAACCAAAAAGGGTAAGTTTTGGAGAAAGCCTGGCTACATAGGATTTCGTTCTGCAAACGCTTATCATAGAGTTGACTTGAAAGAAGGTACAAACCCTATGACAATCTTTATTCCAGGTCCATTTGGTTTGAGAAAAGGACCAAGATCTGAATATGGTATAGATTTTAAAACTAAAAAATGAATTTAAATCAATCATTTCAAAACCATTGTAAAAAAAATAATTTAGAGATTAATTCCAATCAATTAAATTTGATTAATGAACTTAATAATTTCTACAATCTAAATTTTAATAAGTCATTTTTAAAAAAAATATTTTCTAAAGATAGTTCTAAACCTGGTTTCTATCTACATGGAGACGTTGGGGTTGGAAAAACTATGGTTTTAAACTTCTTTTTTGATCAAGTAGGTGAGAGAAAATTAAGAAAACATTTTAATGAGTTTATGTTGAATTTTCACGACTTTTTTCATGAAAGAAAAGAAAAAAATGAAGAAAATATAATCAATCAATTTGTTAAAGATTTAAAATCTAAAGCCTCTTTAATTTATTTTGATGAATTCCAAGTGACTAACATTGTAGATGCAATGATTTTAGGAAAATTATTTGATCAAATATTCAAAGAGGACATTAAAATTATAGTGACTTCAAATACTAAAATTTCAGAGCTTTATAAAGATGGGCTTCAAAGAGATCAGTTCAAACCTTTCATTAAAATAATGGAAGATCAATCAATTGAGCATGAGCTTAAAATTGAAGATGATTATAGAAAATCAAATGATAATCAAAAACAAAGATATTTCTATCCATTGAATGAAGAAACAAATTTTAAAATAAATAAGTTTTTTAGAACTATCACCAAAGAAAAAAAACAATCTTCGATGACATTAAATGTAAAAGGAAGAGATTTTAAAATAGAGAATTTTTATGAAGGAATTGCAAGATTTGATTTCAATGATCTTTGTGATCAACACTTAGGAGCTGAAGATTATTTAGCAATAATTAAAAACTGTAAATTTATAGTCATAGATCAAATACCACAATTTACTGATACTAATTCAAATCAACAACAACGTTTTATAACTTTGTTGGATGTTATTTATGATAAAAGTATTCCAATTGCAGTCACCGCTAATCAAAATTTAGATCAATTTACCTCATCAAGATTATTAGAAAAACCATTTAAACGAACAATAAGTCGTTTATATGAATTAACTTCCAAAGATAATAATTTATAAACTTTGTAGTGTTAAAGACACATTTTTTGAAATTGGGGGATATATTCTCTTTAATTGTTCCACAATATTTTTTTTAAAATATGGATCAGTAGTTACAGAAAAAAGATTAGTTTCTTCTTCTCTTTGCAATATTTTTGAGTCAGTAAGGTATTTTAAATTTCTAACCACAGATTGTCTGGAAACACCAGTTAAATCAGAAATTGTTGTTGGATTTAATCCTCTACTATTTTCTTCATTGGTAACGTTTGAAATAAAATTTTCTATTTCATCATCAGCAAGTTTATGAAGTTGTTTATGATCATTGTAGTTATAATTTTGATTTAAACCACAAGTTCCAAAAATAAACCAATTTTCTAATGTTGCAAAATATTTTTTCCAAATTAATGCAAGGTCTTGCATCATCGTATTAAGATAAAACCAAGTAATTGAAAAATTATTAAGTAAATAAGTAGTGCTGACTTCTTCTCTAATATTCTGATCTTTATTAACTGTATTTGTAATAGTCAAATTTAGACAAGATGTAAAATTTTTTAATATATTATTTAAATTTTCTATATTGAAACATACAGGTAGAATACTTATGGCGCCAGCATTGATTGTAATTAAATTTTTTTTCACTAGATCGTCTAGTTTTCTTCTTGTAGTTTCTCTAGGTATCGTCAATTCTCTAGACAAATCTGATTTTTTAACCTTGCCAATATCAATTTTTTTGATTTTTAAAAGTTCTGCATACGATTTATCTTTATTATTTTTGTTATAAATAGTTAGAGCTTTAGTTATTAAATTTGAAAGAATTAAGCTTGTTTCTAAATCTTTTGCTAATGAATTTTGCCAATTAAATAACATCATATAAACCATTGGTATGTGAAATCTTGAATATTCACTTGGTTTTGTAGAAATAAATTCTAAAGTTTCTTTAAAATTTGGGCCCAACTTAAACATAATTTTTTCCCATTTTGGTCGTTACCATAAAAAAAAATTACGCCCAAAATGATTATCTGTAAAGAATTTTTGCCCATAATGGTGATTTTAATTTTGATAAATAAGTTTCAATTTTCAATAGAATTATCATCTCAAAGTAAAATTTACCCATATTGATGATGTTTAAAAATCTATAAAATTAAAATAACTAAAAATACTCTCATTCATAGTTAGCTAGAATGGGCAATTTTAACAACAGAATTTACAATTTTTTTTTTCTTACTTTAAATTTTTTTTGTGAAAAAATTTAAAAATAAATCAGTTAACAATCATAAGGTATTTATAGAACCTTTAGAGCAGCGAATAATGCTTGATGGTGCTGGTGCCTCTACATTTTTAGATCTAATTGATGAAAGATCACAAAGTGATAATTCAAATAAAAGTATTTACGAGGTTAAGAAATTTAAAGAAATAAAATCAGAAGATAATTCAAGAGACCTTCCTTTTACTAACGTTCCAAGAGATCAATTAAAACGAAAACAAATCGTATTCATTGATAAGCAAGTTCCAGATTATGAAAAGTTAGCAAAATCATTTAGAAAAAATGTTGAAATTCATTTTATAGAATCAAACCAAGATGGATTTAAGAAAATAGAGCAAACTTTAGAAAACGGAAAAAAATATTCAGCAATACACATCATCGGTCATGGTAGTGCAGGGCAAATTTTATTTGGAAATACATTATTAACAAATGAAAGTATTGAAAATTATAAATCAACATTAAGTAATATTGGTGAAAGCTTAACCAAAAAAGGAGATATTCTTTTTTATGGTTGTAACATTGCAGCAAACGATAAAGGTGAAGCTTTATTAAAAAAAATATCAAATATTACAAAAGCAGATATTGCAGCATCAGATGATTTAACAGGTAAAGGTGGAGATTGGGATTTAGAGAAAAAATATGGAATAGTTGAAACTAAAAATGTTAAAGTTTTAGACTATCAAAGTAACTTACTTCAAAATGGAATAACAAGTATAAATAGTCATGTAGTTGAAAAACCAAATGCAAAAGATTTTCGTGCTAGATCTCAAAGTCCCGATGGTCAAAGAAGTAGTACAACTCAGACCCCTGATGATAATTTTATTGTTACACTTGAGAGAGAAAATGTTTCGAATGCGGGTACACTCACATTTGATGAAAGAGGAAAATTTTCTTCTGTAAATACAGCTAGTAAACCAATAAATTCTTACTTGGTTTATTTAAATGATGATCATTCAAAAAGTGATAGAACAAGCGAAATCGGACAGATAGTTTTTGAAACTGAAATTTACGGTATTTTTACACATTCAAATAATACAGTTGCGATGAATAATGTAAGTAAACCTTCTGGTGCTTCTCAATCTGAAAAAGTAACTTATCCAACATCAGGTAATAAAGGCTTTGGTAAAAGATCTTTTGAAACTTATATTTTTAAAAGTGGTACTACAACTTATAGTACCTCAAGTCAAGATTGGATTAGTATAAGCACTGATAATAGAACCATAAGATTTGGATGTGATAATGGGGATAAAGGAGATTACATTAGAGTTATTACTGCTGCACCAACTTCAGTAAATAACGATCCTGTTGCAGCTGATAGCAGTGAAACAGTAACCGAAAATACATACGGAAAAAATAATACAGGCAGTTATACAAACGTTGCATCTGCCTCAACCGATGCTGATGGAGATACATTAACAGTCACTCATTTAAAGTATGACAAATGGGTAGATACAAATGGTAATGAGATTATTAATTCTGGTGAAATTCAAGAAGTAACAGAAACGGTTAATAGCGGATGGAACAAATTTAACACCCGATATGGTCAGATGTGGATTCACAGTAATGGTAATTATTCATTTAATGCTGTGCTACAGGCTAAAACCAACACATACGATGCTGACAATAATCTAGCTTATCAAGCTTATAATACTCAATTTGACGAGGTAAATAAGCTTGATTTAGGGGACTCTGCAACATTATCCTTTACCTATACTATTTCGGACGGAAATGGCGGGACAGATACTGGCGATATTACAGTCACAATTAATGGCGCTAATGATACTCCAATTGCAAACAACGATAATAATTCTGTAAATGAGGAAGGTACTATTTCAAAAAGTTCAGTTACATCAAGCAACAAAGAACTTGTAGACAATGATACTGACGCTGATGGAGATGACAATTCAAGTAACTTCACCGTAACAGGGATTGCAGCTGGATCCACAGAGATAAATAGTTTCACTACAATATCATCTGGTGGACAACAATCAATTGAGACTTCATTAGGTACATTAACAGTTCATAGCGATGGGTCTTATTCTTATTCAGCCAAAAAAAATCCTGCAATAGGAAGTGGGGAGATGGCTGTTGATTATTTCCGTTATAAAGTTCAAGATGATAGCTCTGAGTCTAATCTTTATAATAATAATGTTGGTCAAACTACTTTAACACCAGAAAATAGAAATAGTATTGGTAGATTAACTATTATTATTAATGGAATTGATGATACAAATAATGCACCTGTAACAACTGATGATACTGGATATGTTTATGAAGATTTCACATTAACAGTTGCAAATGGAGCAAGTGCAAATGATGGTTATTCAACATCTCCTTTTACCGGTGGTTTAGCAATTTCAGCTGATAGTGATAACAATAGTGACCATGGAGATCACACTGGAGATGTATTATCAAATGATACTGATGCAGATAGTGATACTTTAAATATTACAGGTATCAGGTTATCAACTGCAACAGGACCTTATGATACAACAACTTATAGCTCAGTTGCATCAGGAAGCTCTTATAATAGTAGCGGTACACAAGTAACTGGAACTTACGGAACTTTAACAATAGGTGCAGATGGATCTTATTCTTATGCTGCAACAGCTTCAGCAACCGATGCTTTAGATAATGGTGAAACTGTTAAAGAATATTTTGAATATAAAGTAAATGATGGAACTGATGATGCACACGGTAACATTACCATCACCGTTAAAGGTATAAATGACGATCCGGTTGGTGTTAATGATACAGATGCGGTAACTTATGGTTCTACTTTAAATAGAGCTAACGGAAATGAATATGATTTATTAATTGATGATACTGATGTTGATGGTGATGATGATGAAAGTGATTTTACAATAACAAGTATAACTCCTGATGGTGGTTCAGCACAAACAACTTTTGCAAGTAATACAGAAACTGTAACAGGACAATATGGAACATTAGTTTTAAATTCAAATGGAAGCTACACATATGATCCAACCAATAATTCAAATGCAAAAGCACTTGCAAACGGTGCAACTGCAACTGATGTATTTACATATATTTTTAATGACGGAACTTCAAAACTAACTGAGCATAGTAGCGGATCTTTAAAAACAAATCCAAGTGGAACAGCTACTTTAACAATAACAGTTACAGGTAAAACCCCACGTGCAACAGATGACACTGGACGAATTGAGGCTGGTTCAACATTAACTGTTGCAGATGGGTCATCTGGTGAAGATGGAACAGATACAAATAAAGATAATGAAAGCGGCGACCACACTGGAGATGTTTTAGAAAATGATGCTGGAACTTCAACAACAGTAACAGGTATTGCATTAGGTGGCGAAAGTGATGGTGGAACTGAAGGGACGGTTGGTTCTGCTTTTGATGGATCATGGGGAACAATAACAATCAATGAAGATGGATCTTATACATATAATGCCAATAATGCTGGATCGTTATTAGCTGGTGAAACAGCTACAGAGACATTTACTTATACAGTTACGGATGCAACCGGAAATACAGATACTGCAACGATAACAATTACTATCCTTGGTGTTGATGATGCTCCTACGGCAGTCAATGATACTGGTTATATAACAGAAGGTGGAACATTAACTGTTGCTGTGTCAGATGGAGAGGCTGGAACAGACGAAAATGAAAATAATGAGAGCGGTGATAACACTGGTGATGCACTAAATAATGACTCTGACCCAGATAATGACACTGAAAATGACATTACAATTACTTCATATTCACATACTTCTGCAACAAATACATCTGGTGGATCTGCATCAACTGGAAACGGTAATAGCGGAACAGCAGGATCAGGTTCTGTTGTTGGATATTATGGAACACTAACATTAGAAAATGATGGTTCGTACACTTACGTTGCAAATTCAGATATTTCTAATCTTGATTCTGGAGAGACCGTAACTGATGTCTTTACATACACTTTAACAGATAGTGATAGTGATACCTCAAATGATACTGCAACAATTACAATTACAATTTCTGGAGTAAACGCTCCAACGGCCGAGGATAATTCTGCAACTGTAGAAGAAAATAGTACTATATCAGTCTCTGATGGTGCATCTTCGAATTCTGAAACAGCAGCTACACATGCAGGGGCTGGAGATTCTTTCGCTGTTCATTCACAAGAAAATGAAGGAACAGGAATTAGCTTTAGTAGTGATGGAAAAAAAATGTTTATTACAGGACATGCGCAAAATAAAATTCATCAATGGGATTTAGGTACCGCATTTGATCCATCAACTAAATCTAACCTAGTATCTCTATCTCTTAACTGGGATGGTGCCGATCGTTCAGGTGATGTGAATTATAGTAATGACCAAGGAGATTGGTTAAGAGGACATGTTTGGAATAAAGATGGTTCAAAACTTTTTGTAGTTAATTGGGATGGAGGTCTTGCTGGTGATGCTACTGCTTCCTATAGAATTTGTTCTTACGATGCATCAACACCTTATGAACTTTCTTCAATTACAGTTGCTGCCCCAACGACAAGCACAAGTTTAGATACTGGTATAACCGACTCTTTAAGAAGTCTTGCTATAAGTAGCGATGGAACTAAATTTTTCTTTATTGATAAAACTAATAAATTTATTGAGCAGTGGTCTTTATCAACAGCATATGATCTTTCTACAGGATCAGGTTCAAGGGATACAAGATATTATGTTGGTAATACTGTAGGTAATGCAAGATGCATAGCTTTAAGTCCAGATGGACATAGACTTTTTATTGGTTCATCATCATCTGATAAAATTTATCAATATACATTAGCCACGGCGTTTGATATTTCGCCTGGAAACTTATCTTCAGATGGAAATTTTGATCTTTTAAATAGTAATACTCAACCCTTTGGAATAACTTTTGGTTCTGGAGGAACAAAAATGTTTCTCCATGAAATTGATGGTAACGACACTATTGAAGAATATAATCTAAGAACACCTTATAATTTAGTTGATCTAGATGGGGAGCATGATGGTGATGTTTTAAGTAATGATAGTGATGATGATGGCGGTACTCTTTCATTAGTATCAGTAAGAACAGGCTCAACAGAAGGAAGTGGAACAGCTGGAACATTAGGACAAGCTTTAACAGGAACCTATGGTGATCTAACGTTAAATTCTAATGGATCTTACAGTTATACAGCAAATACTGGCATTTCAGCCACTGAGGCATTGGATGCTGGTGATATTGTTTATGACTATTTTAACTACACAATATCTGATGGATCCGGAACAGATACAGCATTGATTACAATTAAAATTATTGGAATAAATGACAACCCTTCTACAACAAATGACACTGGATATATTAATCAGGATGAAACTTTAACAGTTTCTAATGGGGGATCATCTGTTTCTGGAACATCATCAGGAAGCAATAGTGGTGACGTTCTCTTAAATGATACAGATGTAGATGCAAATGACTCTTTAATTGTTGTAGGAACAGTTACTCAAAGTGGTGGAACAAATACAGCAGGTGGATCTGTATCATCCAATAGCAACACATCAGATGTTGGAGCATCCATCACAGGGATTTATGGAGATCTAACGTTAAATGAAGATGGATCATATAGCTACATAGCAAACAATGCATCTTCTTTAACAAATGGTCAAACAGTCACAGATATTTTTACATTTACAGTAAGTGACACACAAGGTGGATCTACTACACAAACTTTAACCATAACAGTGATTGGTCAATCAGTAGAATTAGTAAATGATACAGATACAGTAAATGAGGATGCAACTGTAACTGTAGCTGATGGAGCTGATGAAGATTTATTAATTGATGACACTGCAGTAACAATAATTACACATATTCAACATAGTTCAGCTGGATCAGCAACAGCTGTAAACAATGTTACGTACTCTCATGGTTCAGCAACATCAGTTACTGGAACATATGGAACATTAACAATTGGTTCTGATGGAAGTTATCAATATGTTGCAGATCAAAGTGGTGCTGATGGATTAGCAGCAGGCGCAACTGCTGATGATGTATTTACTTATACTGCAAATAGTGCAACGGCAACTTTAACAATTACTGTTACAGGAATAGGACCAGAGGCAGTAAATGATACAGGTCGTATTAATGAAAATGCAACTTTATCAGTTGCAGATGGATCAACTGGAGAAGATGGAGAGGATACAGATAAAGATAATGAAAGTGGAGACCACACAGGTGATATTTTATTAAATGATGATGATAATGCAACGTACGACTCTGAAAGTTTAAGAGTTACTCGTGCAAAAGTAGATGGAGGATCTTTTGGTAGTGTGATCTCAGCTGGTGGATCACAAACTGTTACTGGAACATATGGAACGTTAACTATTTATGATGATGGAGAATATTCTTATAATGCAAATAATGCTGAAGCAGTTACAAAAGACGCAACAGTTACAGACACTTTTGTTTATGAAATAATGGATGATGCAGATAAAAATGCAAGTACTGCTAATTTAGTTATAACAATCATTGGTGCAAATGATGCAATTACAGCTGTTGATGATACTGATAGTGTTAATGAAGGGGAAGCTGTTACTAGAGGTCCAACCTCAGAATATTCTCTAGATTATGATGATACAGATATTGATGGTGGGAATACTTATTTAACTCATCAAATTACTGCAATTAGAACCGGTAGTTCAGAAGGTTCTGGAACAGCAGGAACTATCGGTGATCCATTAACTGGAACTTATGGAAGGCTTACAGTTCATGCAGATGGTTCTTACACATACCAAGCCAATAACGATATTACAGTTAGCGGTAGTAGACTGGTAAGTGGTCAGTCAGTAACAGATACATTTAACTACACAGTTTCTGATACGGATGGTGATACAGATATTGCAGTTTTAACAATTACAATTAATGGAACCAATGAGGCGCCAACTGCAACAGACGATTTTAATACCATAACTGTTGGAGGTTCAGCTATCTCAAAAACATCAGGAAATGGTGCACTTTCTAACGATGCTGATATGGAAGGAGACACTCTAACTGTAAATGGTATTAGAACAGGCGATGATGGCGAAACGGGTACAACAGGTACAGTTGGATCTTCTTTAACAGGATCATATGGAAATTTAACACTCAATTCAGACGGAAGTTACTCATATGAACTAGATGCAAATAACACAGATCTCCAAAAAATATCAACAGGTGAATATTTGTATGAAACATTCACATATACTATCACAGATGAGGCAGGCCAAACCGCAACAGCACAAATAACGATTAGAATAGAAGGTGTTAATGATGCACCTAATGCTGTGGATGATAAAGAAACTTTAGATTTGGATGAAGCATCCGAAATTACAAATTTTGATGATAGTTCAAAATATGTTAAAGCAAATGACACTGATGTTGATCAAATGGATAACATTTCAATCAACTCAGTTAGATCAGGAAAAACAAATGAGAGTGGATCATCAATTACAGTTGGATCAGCGTTTACTGCTCAATATGGATCAATAACATTTTTTGCAGATGGAGGTTATAACTATACTGCAAATTCTGGTTTAAAAGATACATTAAAACCAGGAGAAAAATTATATGAATATTTTACATACACTATCACAGATTCGAAAGGACTAACCGCTTCCGCACAATTAACTATTGAGATTTTTGGGACAAACAATTCTCCAGCAAAAGTTCAAGATGATGGATTAGGTTCCTTGGTTCAAAGAGCATCTTTGAATGAATTAGAAACTTATGATTTACCTGATAGAGTACCACTTCCATCATCTAAATTTTACGAAGGTCAATTTAAAATATTAAAATTTAATGATGCATTAAAACTAGTTGATCTTAGAGCACAGTTTAAAGACAAAAATGGAAACTACACTACGTTCTCAGATGGAAATCCTGATGATACTTTAGTTTTGCAGTTCTCTGTATTTAATGATCCTGGAGTAAAACTTGTAAAATACAAAGGAGAAATGAAAGATGGGTCTGCACTACCTGATTGGATCAAAGTTAATCCAAAAACTGGTGTGGTGGTAACTGATATTCCATCTAATATTGATTTATTAGAATTTAAAGTAATTGGAATTGATGACAAAAATAATGAATTTGAAATCGCAGTTTTAATTGATGCAACCCAACTGAGACAGAACAGAGAACTTGCAAGAGAGTTTGCTGGAGAAATTGATGGTCAAAATATAGAAGTTAAACAAGATGGAAACGTTGAAGTTCAATCTAATGAAGAACAAACAAATAATGAAACTGAAAATAAA
>CACJRE010000016.1 GCA_902595745.1 uncultured Pelagibacteraceae bacterium | reverse complement strand
TTGCAGGGCTTGGTTTATTTGGTGTTGCAGTTGCGTTGGGTGCTCAAGATTTATTTAAAAATTTGATATCTGGTATTTTAGTTCTAGTTGAAAAAAGATTTAAAATTGGAGATTGGATAGCCGTAGAAGGAATTATCGAGGGTACAGTTGAAAATATTGGTTTCAGATCAACTTCGATAAGAAAATTTGATAAGTCATTAGCTATAATTCCAAATTTTCAGTTTGCTGAAAATGCGGTTATCAATGTAAGTGAAACTTCTAACTGGCGGATTAGATGGATAATTACTCTTCAATATGATTCTACTATAGATCAGTTAAAAAAAGTAAGAGAAGAAATTGAAAATTATATAAACACTAGTGATGACTTTAATCAATCAGCAGGTGTAGCAGTAAGAATTGAAAAATTCTCAGATAGTTCAATAGATATTTTAGTAAGATGTTTTACTAATTCTAATAGTTGGAGTAATTCACTAGAAGTTAAAGAGAGATTGGCAATTGAAATAAAAAGAATTGTTGAAAAAAATGGAGCTGTTTTTGCTTTCCCAAGTCAGTCAATTTATATTGAAAAGAAATGATAGCTATTTTTTATTTAGCACTTCAAATTTTAAAACTTTATTCTTACGTTGTTATCGCAAATGTTGTAATTAGTTGGCTGGTGGCTTTCAACGTTTTGAACACTCAAAATAGATTTGTTTATTCTGTTTTAGAATTAACTTATCGGCTTACAGATCCTATTTTATATAGAATTAGACGTTTTTTGCCAAATTTAGGCTCACTGGATATATCACCAATAATTCTTCTTTTATTGATTTGGTTTATTGAAATGTGTATGAAGCTTTACATTGCACCAATGATTTTTTAAGGAAGGATTATGATTTTAATAGATGGAAAAAAAGCAGCTGCTGAACTTAGAGAAGAATTAAAACAAGAAGTAGCTGATTTAAAAACTAAATATAACAAAGTTCCAGGTCTAACTGTGATTTTGATTGGGGATATGGCTCCAAGCCAAATTTATGTTCGAAACAAAGAAAAATCAGCAATTGAAGTGGGTTTAAAATCTGAAGTGATTAAATATCCTGATACAGTTGAAGAGAAAATTGTTTTAGAGAAAATTGAAGAACTTAATAATGATGAGACTGTTTCTGGAATTTTAGTTCAACTTCCACTTCCAAAACATATTGATAAACAAAAAGTAATTGAAACAATCACTCCATCTAAAGATGTAGATGGTTTTCACCCAATGAATGTAGGTAATTTATCATCTGGTTATGAGAGTTCAGTACCATGTACTCCACTTGGGTGTTATTTGATGATTAAAAAAATTGAGCCAAACTTAAGTGGTAAAAAAGCAGTTGTAGTTGGAAGGTCAAATTTAAATGGTAAGCCAATGACACAACTTCTTCTTAAAGAAAATTGTACTGTAACAATTACACACTCAAGAACAAAAGATTTAAAAGCAGAGTGTTTAGAAGCAGATATTATTGTTGCAGCCGTGGGTATTCCAGAACTTGTAAAAGGAGACTGGGTTAAAAAAGATGCAATCGTAATTGATGTTGGAATTAATAAAACAGAAAATGGTTTAGTTGGAGATGTTGCATTTGATGAAGTTTCAAAAGTAGCTAAAGCTCTAACTCCTGTTCCTGGTGGAGTAGGCCCTATGACGATCGCTTGTTTGTTAAAAAATACTGTTGAGTGTTTTAAAAGATCACAAAAATAAACACTTTTTCAATAGTAAGTTTTATTGTCTCAAATAGATAAAACTTCATTTATTTCTTTTTATATTTGATAAGGTTTTTGTATGAAAAAACCTCCATATGAATATCGAATTGGAATAATAATGATACTGCTAACTGCAGTACCAATTGGAGCCACACAGTTAGGCTGGTACTTTTATGGAAAACAAGTTGGTTTTGATTTTGGTATGATAGCTGGAACTTTTTCGGTTATTTTAGCAGGATATTTAATGTATCAAAAAGGGTGGCGAGATGAGGACGAGGATTAATTTATGGAAAAGATAATATTTTTCGGATTAGCTGTTCCAATTCTTGGGTTTGTTTTTTATTTGGGTGGAACAGCTATTATGAAAGGTTTTAAAGCTAAGGTTGAGAATAGACCTGAAAAACCTGAAGAAAAACAAACAATAGATCAGCAACCGAGTGGCGATAATCTTAGTAATGAGATTACAAAATTAAATGAATTACTTCAAAATGGTGTGCTAACCCAAGAAGAATTTGAAAAGGCAAAAAAAAAATTACTAGATAATTAATTTTAATCTAATATTTTTTCTATAGAGTTAACTTCTCCAATTTTAAAAATAATAGCATCTTCTTTATTAAAACCATATTTTTCAGCACTATTTTTAAATCTCAGTGGTGGCTCCATAATTGGCTCTAATGATAATACAAAAGTACCCCAATGAGTTCCTAAAACTTTTTTACTTTTTAAATCTTGCGCGATGTTAAGAGCTTCTTCAGGAGTTGTGTGATAAGTCGATTTTTCAAACATAGGTCTAAAATCATATGCTCCAATGTTAATCATTGATAAATCAATAGGACCATATTTTTCCCCAAGGGCTTTATAAATATTTCCATATCCAGTATCACACGCAAAAAATATTTTTTTATTTTTATACTCAATTAAAAAATTACCCCAGAGTGTTTTGTTGGTATCAGTCAAACTTCTTTTTGACCAATGGACTGCGGGTAATAAAGTAATTTTTAGATTATTATTAACTTGTATTTCTTCATACCAGTCCATTTCGTTAACATCTTTGTATCTTTTGAAATATTTACCAAGTTTAAGAGGAAGTAAAACCTTTGCATCTTTATAGGGAAATCTTCTAATAGTTGACATATCCTGGTGGTCATAATGATTGTGAGTTAGCAGAAATACATCTGTTTTTGGAATTTCTTTCAATGGAATAGCTGGCTCAACATATCTTTTTGGACCAAATATCAAAGGCCCTGCATTTTTTGAAAAAACTGGATCTGTAATAATTGTTGTTTCACCTAATTTAATTAAGAAAGTGGCATGCCCTATCCAAGCAATATAATTATCATCTTTAAATTTCTCTAAATTTTCTTTAACAATTTTTTTATCGATGACATGATCTTTTGGAATAGTAATATCAATTTTCTTTTTTTCTTTAATAAATGTTCTATACGAAAATTTTACATCATTTGATCGAATTGGAGATCCTTCAGGATTCCTAAAAGTTCCATCTGGTAAATGATGATAAAGTCGTTTTTCCATTGCAATTAGCTCAAAATTAAAAAAAAGAATAAAAAATAGAAAAGATATTAATTTTCTCATTATTTCTACTAAAATCTTTCTCTAGTTTAGTTTTTTTCCATTAGCCATAAGCTATTTCCCGCAAGAAAATATATTTTTCCATTAACTGGGTGGACTTGTATATCTCTTATTCGTCCAATTTTATCTTTGAAAATAATTGTTTCTTCAATATTTGATAAATTTTGGAAATTTAATTTTCTCATTGATTTATCTTTTAAAGAAGTAATAAGCGCTTCGCCATTCCATTCATTAAATTCATTGCCCTTATAAATAGTTATGGCACTTGCAGCTATTGAAGGCACCCAGTATTGGATTGCCTTGGTAAAACCTGGTTTCCATTTAGGTCCTATTTTAGATCCTGAATAATTTCTGCCACCCCAGCCTAAAATTTTCCAACCGTAATTTTCTCCTTTTTTTATTTCACCAAACCAATCACCACCTTTTGCACCATGGTTACTTGCATAAATTTTTTCATCAAAAGAAGAATAGGTTAGACCTTGAGGATTTCGAACACCAATTTGATAAATTTCTGGTAACCAATCTGATTTACCTTCAAATTTAGGGTTATCTTTTGGAATACTGCCATCTAAATGAATTCTGATAATACTTCCAGGATGGCTTTTAGGATCTTGAGCGATCATACCACCACCTCTTTCACCAGTGGATGCAAAAAGAAAATTGTCTTTTATAGCCAGTCTTGAACCAAAATGATAACCAGATTCTATTGGCGGCTCAGCTTGAAATATATTTTCAAAATATAAATTTTTTTTATTTAATTTAGCCTTTGCAATAGAGGTACTTGTTTTCCAATCTCCTCTATTTTCTGAATAAGAAATCCATAAGTAATCATTTTGAAAAATGATATCTAATAAACCTCCTTGCCCGTGTACAAAATAATTTAAGTTATGTTCAACTTCATAAACTTCTTCAGAAATAATATTTATTATTTTTATTTTCCCAGTTTTTTCAGTGATAATAAGTTCTTTATCACTTATAAAAGACGATCCCCATGGGTCACTTAAATCTGCCAATTTTTTAAAAGTAAAATTTTCAGAAAAACTTTTTGACGAAAATAAAAAAAAGAAAAATATAGATAAAAAATATTTGATCACTTTATGAAAGTTTAGACCTACCACCATCAACCGCAATTATTTGGCCTGTAACCCAAGAACTATCTTCTGTTAGTAAGAATTTAGCAAGAGCTGCCGAGTCTTTTCCTTCGCCCAATCTTTTAAGAGGATGTGCTTTTGCAATACCCTCAGCTATTGTTGTATTTTTTAACATTGGTTCTGCTATTTTAGATTTTGTTAAACTTGGTGCTACACAATTTACTCTTATGTTTGGAGCAAATTCTGCTGCAAGAGAAACCGTTAATCCTTCAACAGCTGCTTTTGCAGATGCTATAATTGCATGATTGGTAAAACCTCTTTGAGCAGCAACTGTTGAAAATAATACTATCGAACCTTTATTTTTTTTTAAACTTTCTTGAAATCCTTTAATAGCTTCTACAGCAGAATAAAGATTAAGTTTCATGCATTTTTGAAAGTCTTGTTCATTTACCATTCTTAATGGTTTTAAATCAATTGAACCAACACAGTATGCAATTCCTTTTGTCTCAGAAACATCTGCTTTAACTTTTTCAATAAAACCTTCTTCTAAAACATCAGCAACTGTAAATGTGCAACCTAATTTTTCTGCAATTGAACTAACTTCACTTTCATTTCGTGCAATTAAGTGAATATCATTTCCAGAATTTTTTAATTGTTCAGCTAGACTTGAGCCAATAGAACCTGTCGCACCAAAGATTAAATATTTTTCTGACATAAATTTTTTAAATAGTTATATTTAACTATGAAATTATTTTTTATACTTGGTAATCAATTATTTCCATTAAAATACTTAGACCGCTTCAAAAAGGATCATATGTTTTTTATGGCTGAAGATAATGGATTATGCACTTATGAAAAACATCATAAGCAAAAAATCCTTCTATTCCTGTCTTCTATGCGTTCCTATGCAGATGATTTAAAGAAAAATAAATTTAAATTAGATTACCTTAAAATTGAAGATAAAGATTTCAAAGATGATTATTTCAAAAAGTTAAAAAAAATAATAACCAAAAATAAAATAACTGAAATTTCAAGTTTTGAAGTTGAAGACAAATTCTTTGAAACAAAAATTAAAGATTTTTCAAAAAAACAAAAAATCAATTGGAATGTTCTTCAAACTCCAATGTTTTTAAATTCAAGAGATGAATTTAAAAATTATTTAGGAAAATCAAAAAAACCATTTATGGCAACATTCTACAAAAAAGTTAGGAGAAAATCTGGAATTCTAATGGGTGCAGATGGTAACCCAATTGGTGGCAAGTGGAGTTTTGATGAAGATAATAGAAATAAACTACCTAAAGATATTTTAATTCCAAAATTTCCGAAAATAAATGAAACTAATCATACAAAAAAATTAAAACCAATAATTGAGAAATTATTTAAAGATCATCCTGGTAGCACTGATAATTTTTGGCTAGCGACAGAGTATGATGATGTAGTTAAACTTTTAAATTTTTTTATAAAAGAAAAATCAAATTTATTTGGCGATTATGAAGATGCTGTTAATCAAAAAGATAACATATTATTTCATAGTGCACTAAGTCCTTATGTTAATTTAGGATTAATAACTCCCGAATTTATTATTCAAAAAATTTTAGATTTTCATAAGAAAAATAAAATAAGAATGAATTCACTTGAAGGTTATATTCGTCAGGTAATTGGTTGGCGAGAATTTATGAGAGGTATCTATCAAGGATATTCAGAAAAAATGGAAGCTGGAAATTTTTTTAGACAAAATAGAAAAATGAAAAATTCTTGGTATGAAGGAACTACAGGATTACTGCCTTTAGATCATGCGATAAAAAATGCAGTTAATCATGGATGGTCTCATCATATTGAAAGGTTAATGATTTTATCCAATATAATGAACCTTTGTGAGATTAAGCCTACAATTGTTTACAAATGGTTTATGGAGATGTTTGTAGACTCATCTGATTGGGTAATGGTTCCAAACGTATATGGAATGGGATTATTTAGTGATGGAGGTATTTTTGCAACCAAACCTTATATCTGCGGTTCAAGTTATTTCATGAAAATGATGGATTTTAAAAAAGGGGATTGGTGTAATACAATGGATGGCCTTTATTGGAGATTTATAGATCGAAATAGAAAATTTTTTTTAACAAACCCAAGATTATCAATGATGGTTCGTATCTTTGATAAAATGAAAACTGATAGAAAAAAAATGATTCTATCCGAGGCAGATAAGTTCATTAAATCAAACACAAACTAAACTTTATGTATATCTCTATCACAGGACTTAAATCAAAAAACTTTTTATCAAAAATTAAATTTTGGATATTGGCAGCTCCTGCTTTTAGAGCTGCACAAAAAGCCGAGGGCAACCTTTTTTGTGAAGTGAAGAGTGTTAATGGTTATCAGCACACCATAACTGCATGGAAAAATCGAAATTTTATGATGAAATATTTAATGTGCAAGCCCCATGCAAAAGCAATGAAAAACTTCAGATCAATCGCAACTGGATCAACATATGGATATGAAAGTGACCAAATTCCATCTTGGAACGAGGCACTTGAGCTGTGGCAAAAAAATTACAAAGAATATTGAATTGAAAAAACAAAACTTACCATCCAAAATTTGTCCTGTTTGCAAAAGACCCTTTGTTTGGCGAAAAAAATGGAAGCTTAATTGGGATAAAGTAAAGTATTGTTCAAAAAAATGTGCTAAATGATTTATCTATCTTTATTTGGGATATCATTTTTAGCTTCAACTATTTTACCGTTTTCATCTGAGCTTTCGTTAGCTGGATTAATTTCAACATCAAATTTTAATAACTCATTATTATTAATTGCAGCAAGTCTAGGTAATATATTAGGATCTGTTGTTAATTGGTTAATGGGATTTTATTCAAGAAATTTTGCCTCAAAAAAATGGTTTCCTTTTAACGAAATGCAAATAACAAGATCATCAAAATGGTTTGAAAAGTTTGGCAAATGGTCTTTACTATTTGCTTGGGTGCCAATTTTAGGTGATCCATTAACTTTAGTTGTAGGTTTATTAAGAGTTAGATTTTTAGATTTTATTATTTTAGTAGCAATTGGAAAAGTTAGCAGATACCTTATCATCTTATATTTGATGGGCTAATTAATGAATATTATAGTTTTGCAACATATAAAAATTGAAGATCCTGGTTTTATTAAAGACTTAATGTTAGCTGATGGAGTTAAGTTAACTACTATTGAGCTTGATGAGGGAGAACAAATTCCAAATAATCTAAATCAATTTGATGGAATGTTTTGTATGGGTGGCCCAATGGATACCTATATGGAAAAAGAATATCCTTGGTTAATTGAAGAAAAAAAAGCAATCAAAGAATTTGTTTTCAACTTAAAAAAACCTTATTTAGGTTTTTGTCTTGGTTGCCAGTTATTAGGTGAAGTAGTGGGTGGTAAAGTAGTTAAATCAAATCCAGCAGAAATTGGTATTATGGATATCAATTTTTCAGAAAAAAAAAATCAAGATAAATTATTTTCTAAATTTCCAGAAAAAATTAAAAGCTTACAGTGGCATTCTTATGAAGTTCAAGGGATAGAGAATAATAAAGATATAACTTTATTAGCGTCATCACCCATAACTAAATACCAAATTTTTAAATATCAAAATCATGCTTATGGAATTCAATTTCATATAGAAATTAAAGATACTACCGTCAATGAGTGGGGATGTGTTCCAGAATACAAAAAGGCTCTTGAAGATCAATTGGGAGATGGTGCTTTAGAAAAATTTGATAATGCTGCAAAAGATAATATGTCAGATATGAATAATTATTCTAAAATACTTTATGAGAATTTTAAATTATTATAATGGATAATAAATTTTTTGAATGGGCAGGTGTGATAACTGCTATTTTGTATTCTTTGTTTGTTGCTTTAAATATTGGAATAGAATTTTTTGGTTTTTGCTTATTACTTCTATCTGCAATTCTAATTGGAATTTGGGCTTATAGAGGAGGTCATAAAGGAATACTTTTGTTGCAATTTTTTTATGCAACAGCTGGCATTATTGGAATGATACGTTGGTTTTAATTTAAAGTTGAAATAATTTTTGGGATATAGCTTTTAAAATTAAAGAATCCTTTATTGCAATATTGCCAAGCTAATTGATCTAGATTTCTATACAAAAAACTTATTTTTATATTGTTTGAATTTAAGTAATCTAAATTTTCTCCAACAGTAGGATATAGAGCGTAGTAGTTTTCTATATTTTTAATTTCACTTATATCAATTATCTCACAATCAATAGATTTATCTTTTAATCTTTGTCTTTGATCTTCTATTAAATACGATTTAAATTTCACTAATTTTTCACTTAATTTTATTGATCTTTTCTCATTTTTATTTGAGACAATATAGATTTTTTTAAACTTATTTTCTTTAAAGTTAGTGATTTCAAAAGATAAATTGTTTTCAAAAATTAATAGATTTTTTTCGTCAATATTTTGTGGATTATTAAATTCTTGTTTAGTTAAAGTGTAAGATTTTTCAGAAACTTTTGGAGGAGCATTTTCATTCAATTTAATATTCTTAAATCTATTATTCGTAAACTTTCTAATATTCCATTCACTGGCAAGGTAATGTTTGCCTTGTGTTTGAATACCCGCTACCCACCTCCATCCGAGAGTGTTGGATGCAGTATCTCCATCATATAGGTGTTGCATAAAAAACTCAGCACCCAATTGCCAGGGTAATTCTAGAGTGAATATCCAAATACTTGCAAACCACATTCTTGTATGATTATGAAGATAATTATTCTCCTTAAGTTCATTTACCCACTCATTAAAACATTCTAAGTCAGTTTTTCCTTCAATTGCATTTAGATAATTTTGATTATCTTTCAATTCATTTCTAAGATTATTTAATTCTAATAAATAATCAGACCAAACATTTGGTCTTAATTCTAGCCAACCTTTCCAATAAGTTCGCCATAAAACTTCTTGAATAAATTTTTCATTTTTTGCAAATGAAAATTTTTTAAGTGATTTATCAATTACTTCTAATTCATTAATTACTCCATGAGTTATGTAGGGAGATAAACAAGAAATATTAGATCTATTATCAGGACCAAAATCAAAATTTCTTAATTTAGAATATTCTGAAAGATTATTTTCAACAAAGTGATTTAATTTTTCAATGGCTTTAGCCCTTGAAGCTTCAAATATCATATTAAACTATTTTGATTTTTTTTTCTTTAAACCCAATTTATCGCTATGTCTTAATCTTAAAATTACAATTGCAGCCGCAATTAGAACTATGGCAACGGCCTCATATACTAATGCAGTCGGATCCATTTCTTTTCCTTGTAGGATTATAAATCGAGCAAGTGCTGTTATTGCGATTAATAAAGGAAGAGTGATGCTAATTGATTGTTGATCCCAAAACACCCTCACCATTGCTAGCACTTCTAAATATAGAAACATTAAAAGTAAATCAGCTAGTGTTACTGATTGATTTAGAAACATATTTTTAATTTCTATACCAACAGCAATTACAGTGCTTATTAAAATAATGCACATCAAAACTAGCTGTAAATTTTTTGCTATTTTTTCCATTATTTATTTTTACTAAATGGTAACCATTTCTCAAACACTGATTTAGATGGTCCATCATAAGGAATAGAGTAAGAACTTGGATTAGGACTTGTTAAAACTTCAATTCCTTTAGAAAATACAAAAATAAAAACTATAACAAAAACTATGACCATAATTTTAAAGGGATCAAAATTTTTTGTCTTAAACACACTGTTAGATTTTTCTTCAGCTTTATGAAAATTTTTAAAAGTCATGTAGACTGCAAAAATTAATCCAATGTGAGCAACATAAAGTCCCGCCCAACCAAAAGCAAAAGTTGTATAAGAAAAAACGTATAAACTAAAAACTGTAGTCCAAATAAAACTTAAAACTAAAAGAATTTGAAGTCTTACTGTTTTAGGAAGAGATCTAAGATCATTTTTACTGTCATCAAATAAAATATTTGCTGCATCTATCATCCAGTTTTTTAATGATTCCATGTATCAAAGTTATAATTATTGATGATTATAACAAATGTCAAATTGTCCTAAGTTTAACTAAGAACGAAGCTTTTTCTTATGAAAATTAATAAATCTTTCAACATTTGACTTATTAAATGTTTTATTTTCTTCAAAAGAAACTTTTTTCATAGAGTAAGCAGAGCTTTTAGTTTGTCTAGATTCTATAATTACGTTACCTTTATAAAGTTTGAGTTTAACAGAGCCGTTAACTTTATTTTTTTTGATATCTACAATTTTTTGAAGTTTAAATCTTTCTTTAGAATACCAGTAACCATTATAAATTAGTTCTGCATATCTTGGCATTATCTGATCTTTCTTGTGCATTGTCTCTTTATCTAGAGTAACAGACTCCATTGCTCTATGTGCATGAATTAACAATGTACCACCAGGTGTTTCGTATACTCCTCGAGATTTTATTCCAATAAATCTATTCTCGACTAAATCTACTCGCCCAATTCCATTGTTTCCTGCAAGTTGGTTAAGTTTTTCTAATAATTTTGAAGGTGAAAGTTTTTTTCCATTGATCCCATACGGATCACCATTTTTAAAATTTATAGTAACAAAACTTGGTTTATTAGGAGCTTTTTCAGGTGATACCGATCTTTGAAAAATAAATTCTGGTGCTGAATTTTTTGGATTTTCTAAAACTTTACCTTCTGTAGAAGTGTGAAATAAATTATCATCAACTGAAAAAGGAGGGGCACCTTTTTTATCTTTTGGAATTGCTATTCCATGTTTTTTTGCATAATTGATAAGATCTGTTCTTGATTTTAATTTCCAAATTCTCCATGGAGCTATAATTTTTATATTGGGTCCAAAATAATGGTATCCTAACTCAAATCGAACTTGGTCATTTCCTTTGCCAGTTGCCCCATGTGAGACTGCATAAGCTTTAAATTTTTTAGCAACTCTAATTTGATCTTTTGCAATAAGTGGTCTGGCTATTGATGTTCCTAATAAATAAACACCTTCATAGATAGCGTGACCCCTTATCATTGGAAAAACATAATCTTTGACAAAAGTATCTTTTAAATCTTTTATAATAATATTTTTAACACCAAATTTTTTTGCGTTAGTTATAATTTTTTTTCTATCAATTTCTTGCCCTACATCTGCAGTGTAACAAATTACTTCAGCATCATAGTTTTCTTGAAGCCACTTTAATATGATAGAAGTATCAAGCCCTCCAGAATAGGCTAAAACGATTTTCTTTTTTGATTTCATTTAATTAACTACAAGCTTTTTTTGTAGAGTTATAAGCTTTAGTAAATCCTAGTAATGAATAGTGATCAATTGTTTGTGATCCTTTTTGATTGTATCCTGTTATCATTATTCGAGAACCTTTTTTCATTCTCTTAATCATTCTGAACTCTATCTTGGTATCAGCAATCCATGCAAACCCTTGTTCCTTAATATCAAATTTGAATTTATTTTTTCCTGATTGAGCAATTACTGAGTTATTTTTATGAAATTCATAACCTCCAGTAACACTCACTTCATCAATTATTTTTTCTGCAGGTCTAAATGCAATAAATAATTTTGCATCTCTTTTATTTGATTTTGGAGCTTGTAAAATGGGAGATGATTGAGCAAAACATACTTTACCACTTTCATCAGTTACAACCATTGCTTCCCAGTCTTTATATTTTCCAATTTTTTTTATTTCTTCTGCAGAGATTTGACTGAAGAAACTAATAAAATATATCGATACTAGTAATAAAGTTTTTTTAATTATGGACATGGGTTTGGATAAATTGTTTGAACATTATTAATCTCTTTAATGACATCATCAGATAATTTTATGTTTACACTTTCTATATTTGTTTTCAACTGCTCCATTGTGGTTGCTCCAATAATAACACTAGTCATAAAATCTTGAATTTCACAAAATTTCAATGACATTTGACTCATATCTAATCCATATTTATTACTAATTTCATAATATAATTCTATGGCTTTTTCTGTATTAGGTTTTCTATAACGTGTCCAAAAATCAAAATCTCGTTCCATACGAGATCCTTTTGGAAAATTATTATTCCTATATTTACCGGTTAAATATCCACTTGCTAGCGGAGAATAAGCAAGACAACCAATTTCTTCTCTAATTGATACTTCAGATAATCCAATTTCGTATGATCTATTCAATAAACTATAAGGATTTTGAATAGACATCATTCTTGGCAAATTTTTTTCTTTCGAAATTTTAAGATAATTCAATACACCCCATGGGGTCTCATTCGACAATCCCACATATCTAATTTTACCTTTATCTATATATTTATTTAATTCTCCAAGAATATCTTCAAATTGGTTCCAATTATTTTCTTTATGAGTGTAATTTAGCCTTCCAAAATTATTTACATTTCTTTCAGGCCAATGAAGTTGGTATAAATCTATATAATCTGTTTTTAGTCTTTTAAGACTGTTTTCTAGCGCAGATTCTAAATTGGGACCTGTGAAACTGTTTTCTCCATTTCTCAAATAATTCCTCGCTGGACCAGCAACTTTTGATGCGAGAATTACTTGATCTCTTTTTTTCGTTTTTTCAAACCAGTTACCAATTATGATTTCAGTATGACCGTAAGTTTCTTTTCTTGGCGGAACAGCGTACAGTTCTGCTGTGTCCCAAAAATTTACTCCTTGATCCAGAGCGTAATCCATTTGCTGAAAACCTTCCTCTTGGGTGTTTTGTTCGCCCCAAGTCATAGTACCGAGACAAATTGTGCTCACATCAAGATCAGTATTACCTAGTTTTTTGTAGTTCATAATGGTTTTTGTTTGATTTGGATATTTTTAATCTTTTTAAGGTATCTTGAATAATTAGTAAAAGACTATTATATACTACTTATTATGGAATTTGATAAAAACGGAATCTTAAATAGAGCAAAAGCAGCTCAACAGTCAGCAGTTGCAATGGATGAAGGCTTAAGAGCCTACATGTTAAAAGTTTACAATTACATGGCAACTGGAATTTTATTAACGGGTATAGTTGCACTTTTAACATTTAAAATGTCAGTGGTAACTAATGATGCAGGTTCAATCGTGGGTCTCACATCAGTTGGTAATGCAATTTATTTATCTGGATTGAAATGGCTTGTAATGCTGGCACCTTTAGGAATTGTTTTTTACATGAGTTTTGGAATTAACAAAATGAGCGCTTCAAAAGCACAAACTACTTTTTGGGTTTTCGCTGGATTAATGGGCTTATCACTATCTTCAATTTTATTAGTTTACACTGGAATGAGCGTTACTAGAGTTTTCTTTATTTGCTCAGCAACTTTTGGAGCAATGAGTATTTATGGTTACACGACTAAAAGAGATTTAACAAAATTAGGTTCATTTTTAATGATGGGCTTAATTGGAATAATTATTGCTTCAATAGTTAACATATTCATGAAATCTTCAATGATGTATTTTGTGATATCAATCTTAGGTGTTTTAATTTTTGTGGGTTTAACTGCTTATGATACTCAAAAAATTAAAAATATGTATACCTCTTCAGACTCAGGAGAACTTATTGGTAAGAAAGCTGTAATGGGCGCTCTTACACTTTACTTAGACTTTATAAACTTGTTTATAATGCTACTCAGATTGTTTGGACAAAGAAGATAATTTTATTTCTGTAACTTTTTCCAATTAGTATTTTTTAATAACAATCTAAGGTCAAAAGAATTTTTTAAAATTTTTCCACTAGTATCTGTTATTAGGTACTTAAGATTTTTATTTTTAGGCTTAAAATTTTTACATATTTTATATAAGGCATTTTCAGCAGCATTTCTGAAAACACTAAAACTGACTTGCTTACTTGATATGCTTAAACCATAATCTTTCCATGATCCTTCTGATACCATTTTTGCATATAAATCTAAGATAACTTTAAGTTCATCTCTCTCAAAAAACTGTCTTTCTTCTATTTGTTTATTGGAATTATTTACTACTAGTCTTAAATTATTAGACATCAATCTTATGCTTGTTAATTAATGGTATTTGAAAACCTGTGAAAATAATAGTTATTGGTAACATTCCCCATACTTTAAAGTTAACCCAAAACTCCTCTGATTGAGTTCTCCAGACTAATTCATTTAGTATTGCAAGGCCAAAGAAAAAAAACATCCATCTTTTATTTAATAATTCCCATCCTGTATCTGTTAAAGGAATTGATTTACCCATAATTTTTTTTAAAACGGGTTCTTTCGTAAAATATTTTCCAAAAAACAAAGCCAAAGCAAATATTATGTTTATAATGGTTGGTTTAACGTAGATAAATATTGGATCATTAAAATAGATTGTTAATCCACCAAAAAATGTAATCAATATTCCACTTATTAACGGCATCATTGGTATTTTTTTTTCAAAAAACCAAACAACAGTTAATGCAATTAACGTTGCAACTATCAGTGGAGGGATTGCAACTGACAAATTTTTATCATTATTATAATAATAAAAAAAAAATATGGCTAGTGGACCAAAGTCTGTAACAAATTTTAAAAAAGATTTATTCACTTAAATGATACTAACATATTTGCCACATCACAAAACATTAATATTTTTAGCATTGATTTTTATTTTTAAATACCCATACTAATGAATATGCCAATTCAAAAAGCCAAATTCTCTATAGGAGATATCGTAAAACATAAACACTTTGAATTCAGGGGTGTAATTTATGATGTTGATTTTGAATTTAATAATTCTGAAGAATGGTATCAGTCTATTCCAAAAAACGTGAGACCAAGAAAAGATCAGCCTTTTTATCATTTATTGGCTGAAAATGACGAAATAACTTACGAAGCTTATGTTTCAGAACAAAATCTTCTTATGGATGATTCAGATGAGCCAATAAAACATCCTTTAATTGAAGAGATTTTTTCAGGAAAAAAAGGTTCTAGTTATTTTAAAATGTCTAATTAAATTTATCATTATTCAAACACATTTAGTTCAAATCTAGGCCATATAAATTAAGTAAATCTTTATTATATTCTGATCAAGGATGCTAAAAATAAATTCCAGACTATTATCTCCCTCTGCATTCTTGATCGGAAATACTTTTCATAATAAATATCATTAATCTAAAATGTTTAAAATATTCCAACCAAATAAAATTTTTCGGTTAACATCTAAAGCTCCAAAGTATATTTTATTTTTATTTATAGTTGTGCTCTCAATTGGATTAATGGAAGCATTAATTTTATCCCCTGAAGATTATAAACAAAGTGATGCTGTTAGAATTATGTATGTGCACGTGCCTGCTGCTTGGATATCTTTAGGTATTTTTTCAGCTATAACTTTTTTATCAATTAGTGGATTTATTTTTAAAAATAAAAATTTTTTTTTGATATCTAAAAGTTTGGCACCCTCTGGTTTTGTTTTTAATATTATTGCATTGGTTACAGGAGCTATCTGGGGAAAACCAACATGGGGAACATGGTGGGCTTGGGATGCTAGAATTACATCAATGTTAATCTTGGCATTATTTTATGCAATGTACTTAATTTCGTGGAGAATTTATGAAAGTGATGAAAAAGCTTTTAAGATTTCAACTTTTATTACAATATTAGGTATAATTAAT